>JAYUCZ010000055.1:0-4979 GCA_043740065.1 Thiobacillaceae bacterium
GCCGCGCTCCTGGCGATCTAGTGCAATAAGCACGCCAGCCGGGCTGGCGCCCGCAGCGCGGATGAGCGCCACTGACTCGCGCACCGAGGTTCCCGCAGATATCACATCGTCTATGATCAAAACCTTGCCTTTTAGCGGAGCGCCAACCGTGACTCCACCCTCGCCGTGGTCCTTAGTTTCCTTACGGTTGTAACAAAAAGGCAGATTCTGCCCATATTCGGCAAGCGCGATCGCCGTTCCCGCCGCCAGCACTATGCCCTTGTAGGCAGGGCCGAACAGCATATCGAACGCCAACCCCGAGGCTTGTACTGCCTGGGCATAGTAGCGGCACAGATGGCGCAGGCTCGCGCCGTCGTGAAACAGGCCGGCGTTAAAAAAATACGGCGAAATACGTCCGGCCTTGGTCTTGAATTCACCGAAGCACAGCACCTTGTGCGCGATGGCGAATTCGACAAATTGACGGCGAAAATCGTGCTGCGGGTCGTTAGGAGAAGTCATTTTAACTGTGTGGAGAGTGCCCAATTCATAGCATAATCGCGCTTTCCTGTTTTAATTACAACGCCTATAACGTCTATGCGCATCATCACTGCCAACCTCAACGGCATCCGTTCCGCCGCCAGCAAGGGCTTTTTTGACTGGCTGCCCAGCCAGCACGCGGATGTGGTGTGCGTGCAGGAACTCAAAGCCCAGGCGGCTGACCTTAAACCCGAATTTATTACCTGCGACGGCCTGACCGGCGCGTTTCATTACGCCGAAAAAAAAGGCTACAGCGGCGTCGGCGTTTATACCCGTCAACCGCCACAACGGGTCATCGAAGGGCTTGGCATCCCGGAGTTTGATGCCGAGGGGCGCTATATCGAAGCCGGCTACGATAATCCAGGCGGCGGAAACATCGCCATCGTCTCGCTCTATCAACCCTCCGGCTCCAGCGGAGAAGCGCGC
Source organism: Thiobacillaceae bacterium (assembly GCA_043740065.1). Classification (GTDB taxonomy): domain Bacteria; phylum Pseudomonadota; class Gammaproteobacteria; order Burkholderiales; family Thiobacillaceae; genus UBA6918. The sequence continues at coordinate 943 of JAYUCZ010000055.1, forward strand.
CAGCAGGCCAAATTCCGCTTCATGGAACAGTTTTTCCCGCACCTGCAAGCACTGGCAAAATCCGGCAAGGAAGTTGTGATCTGTGGCGACTGGAACATCGCCCACAAAGAAGCTGACCTGAAAAACTGGAAATCCAACCAGAAAAACTCCGGCTTTTTACCCGAAGAACGCGCCTGGATGAGCCGTCTGTTCGACGAACTCGGTTTCGTTGATGTCTATCGCAAGCTGCATCCGGAAAGCACCGGCGATGCCTACACCTGGTGGAGCAATCGCGGCCAGGCGTATGCCAACAACGTCGGCTGGCGCATCGACTACCAGATTGCCACACCGGGCATTGCCGCCACCGCCAAAGCCGCCAGCGTGTACAAAGACCAGCGTTTCAGCGACCATGCGCCATTGATTATCGACTACGATTACGCACCGTAATCCAAACCGGAGGACAACGAGAAGTGGCGAAAAAAGAACTGCCCAGCATCGGCGGAAAGTCTTTCGAGGAACTCAAACAGATCAACGACCACGCTGCCGATTACTGGAGCGCACGCGATTTGCAGCCGCTGCTGGGTTACAGCCAGTGGCGGCGGTTCGAAGATGCCATCCAGCGTGCGCTAACGTCGTGCGAACAGTCCGGCAATGACCCTGCCCACCATTTTGCCGGCATCGGCAAAATGGTCGAACTTGGGTCGGGAAGCCAGCGCGAAGTAGAGGATTACCAGCTTTCCCGCTTCGCCTGCTACCTCATCGCCCAGAACGGTGATCCGCGCAAACCGGAAATCGCCCAGGCACAAAAATATTTCGCCATCCAGACCCGCCGCCAGGAGTTATCCGAGCAACTCGCCGCAGATATGGAACGCCTGGAGCTGCGCAAGCAGACTGCCGAAGAATTCAAGGCGCTCTCCGGCGCGGCCCAGCAAGCCGGTGTGCAAAGCCGCATGTTTGGCGTTTTTCACGATGCCGGTTACAAAGGTCTGTACGGCGGCCTGGGCAATGAACGCATCAAGGCCAGAAAAGGCATCCCCGCCAAAGAACAGCTAATGGATCGCATGAACGCCACCGAACTGGCCGCCAACCAGTTCCGCATGACGCAAACCCGCGACAAGCTGGCACGCGAAGGGGTACACGATCAACAGCAGGCCATCCGCGCCCACGAGCAGGTCGGCCAGGAAGTCCGCGCCGCCATCGAACGTATCGGCGGCGAACGCCCCGAAAATATTCCCGCCGCCGAACCGATCAAAGACGTGGAAAAACGCATCAAGACCGCCACGCCAACATTGAAACTGGATACGCACGACGCAGGCGGCTTGCTGGGCGGGCAACCGCGCAACCCCCAAACCGGCAAATAACCGCCATGCCGCTCTCCTGGAACGAAATAAAATCCCGCGCACTCGCCTTCTCGCGCGAGTGGTCTGATGCCGCCAATGAAGACAGCGAGGCCAAGCCGTTCTGGATTGCGTTCTTCGACATCTTTGGCCTGACCAACAAGCGCGTCGCCACGTTTGAGCACGCGGTCAAGAAGTTTGGCGGCGGTCAGGGCTTTGTCGATCTGTTCTGGCCAGGGGTGTTGCTGGTGGAACAAAAATCACGCGGCAAAAATCTCGACCGCGCGTTTACCCAGGCGCTGGATTATTTTCCCGGCATCAAGGAACGCGACCTGCCGCGCCACGTTGTCGTCTGCGATTTCGCCACCTTCCGCCTCTACGACCTGGAACCCTCTCCCTCCGGGAGAGGGCAGGGTGAGGGAAGTGGCGCTACAAATTACGTCGAATTCACCCTGGCCGACCTGCATAAAAACGTCCGTCACTTCGGCTTTATCGCCGGCTACGAAACGCAAACCATCAAGCCGCAAAATCCCGTCAACATCCAGGCCGCCGAACGCATGGGCAAGTTGCACGACGCGCTCAAGGCCAGCGGCTATCAAGGCCACGCGCTCGAAGTGTTGCTGGTGCGCCTGCTGTTTTGCCTGTTTGCCGACGACACCGGCATTTTCCAGCCATCGCAGGCGCTGCGCAGCTACATCGAAGAACGCACGGCGGAAGACGGCTCCGACTTGGGGCCGTTATTGGCGCGGCTGTTTCAGGTACTCAACACGCCCGAAGCCACACGCAATAAAAACCTCGACGAACAGCTTGCCGCCTTTCCTTACATCAACGGCAAACTGTTTGATGAAGCTATCCAGATTGCCGACTTCAACCGCGCCACGCGCGAGAGCCTGCTCGATGCCTGCGCGCTCGACTGGAGCGCGATTTCCCCGGCGATTTTTGGCGCGTTGTTTCAGTCGATCATGGATGGCACGGCGCGGCGCAATCTGGGCGCGCATTACACCAGCGAAGAAAACATACTCAAGCTCATCAAGCCGCTGTTTCTCGACGCGCTGTGGGCTGAATTCGAGAAGATCAAAAAGTACAAAAACAAGCTGTTCGACTTCCACAAAAAACTGCGCAGCCTGACCTTCTTCGACCCCGCCTGCGGCTGCGGCAATTTCTTGGTCGTCGCCTACCGCGAACTGCGCTTGCTTGAACTGGCACTCTTGCGCGCCGCCCACACCAGCGGCCAGCAAGTGCTGGATGTACACCAGATGATCGCGCTCGATGTCGATCAATTTCACGGCATCGAAATCGAAGAATTCCCCGCGCAAATCGCCCAGGTCGCGCTGTGGCTGGTCGATCACCAGATGAACCTGCGGGTGAGTGAGGAATTCGGCCTGTACTTCGCCCGCATTCCGCTCAAAACCAGCCCGCACATTGTGCATGGCAACGCGCTGACGCTCGACTGGAACAGCGTGTTGCCTGCGGAACGGTGCAGCTATGTGTTTGGCAATCCTCCGTTTGTCGGCGCGAAGTTCATGGACGAGGCGCAACGTGCCGACACCCGCGCTGTGTTCGACGGCATCCCCAACGCCGGGCTGCTGGACTTGGTGGCGGCCTGGTATGTCAAAGCGGCGCAATACCTGCAACATGCTCCCTCCCCCTTGAGGGGGGAGGGCTGGGGAGAGGGTGAAGTGCCGACAACCCGTTGCGCCTTCGTCTCCACCAACTCCATCACCCAGGGCGAACAGGTCGGCGTGCTGTGGGGCTGGCTGTTGGCGCACGGCATCAAAATCCACTTCGCCCACCGCACCTTTTCGTGGAGCAACGAAGCCCGTGGCAAGGCCGCCGTGCATTGCGTCATCGTCGGCTTCGGACTCGACGAGGTAGCGGAGAAAACCATTTACGAATACGCCGATATCAAGGGCGAACCGCACGCAGTAGTGGCGGCGAATATCAATCCGTATCTGGTGGATGCAGTGGATGCGGTTATTGCAAAGCGCACCATACCTATTTCGGTTTGCCCTGAAATGAAGTTTGGTAATCAACCTATAGATGGCGGGCAACTGATACTGTCGCCTGAAGAACGGACAGTCGTTCTGGAAAATGAGCCGGAAATTGCCGATTACGTGCGTTTGTTTCTGGGGGCGGATGAGTTCATTAACGGGGGCGAGCGTTACTGCCTCTGGCTGGAAAATGCTCCGCCAACCATTCTGAGAAATTCACCGTTTATTCGACACCGCTTGGGTGAGGTGAAGAAATTCCGCCTTGATAGCAAGCGCGAGGCCACGCGCGAATTGGCTCAAAGCCCCTCGCAGTTCGCCTTTGTATCTCATCCTGAAGCACCATATTTGCTTCTGCCGAGCGTTTCATCTGAGCGCCGCAACTACATTCCGATTGGATTCATGCCTGCCGATGTGATTGCTAGCAACCTTTGTCTGATCGTCCCCAACGCCACGCTCCTCCACTTCGGCGTACTCACTTCAGCCATGCACATGGCCTGGGTGCGTGCCGTCTGCGGTCGCCTGAAAAGCGATTACCGCTACTCTGCCGGCATCGTCTACAACAACTTCCCCTGGCCTGATGTCGGGTTACGCGATGAAGCCGCTAACCCGACCTACGGTGAGGATGCGGACGTGGGTGGCGATGGTGGTCGGGTTAGGCGCAGCCGTAACCCGACATTTGCCATCGAAACCGCCGCCCAAGCCGTACTCGATGCCCGCGCCCAATTCCCCG
>JAYUCZ010000056.1:0-2045 GCA_043740065.1 Thiobacillaceae bacterium
AGCGCGAAAGAAGTTGGCGTGGCTTTTTGTCCAGTCAGTGATGTAATACTGACCGTCGAGACTCTGCGACAACTCGCGCGTCACGAACGGCGCGCGGAATAATTCGTCGAGCTTCAGGCGCACGCCCGACACGTCATCGCCCAGGCGCAGCAGCTTTTGCGCGTCCTGCAGGTGGATCAGTGCGAGGCCGGAATCGTATTCGAACATGCCGGCTTCGAAGATGCCGGTGACCGTGAACTGCTTGACGCGCGGCATCACCCCCGCTGGAGTGATATTGCCTTGCGGGGTCAGCAACACCAGCTTGTCGCCGGGGTACACATTCAGCACGCGCGCCAGTTCCGCGCCCAGAATGATGCCGAACTCACCGGGTTTGAGGTCGGTTAGCTTGCCCGCCTTCATGTGCTGCGCGAAATCGGCCACCTGGTTTTCCAGCTCCGGCAATACACCACGGATGATCGCGCCGCGCACCATGTCGCCGTTGGCCAGCATGCCCTGCGCATTGACGTAGGGCGCACCGGACATCACGCTTTTGTTCTGTTTCGCCTGCGCCAGCACGTCGCGCCAGTCGGCCAGACGGTCCGCCGGGCCGCTGATCTCCAGGTGCGCAGCCACGCCAAGAATGCGGGTGCGCAACTCTTCCTGAAAGCCATTCATCACGCTCAGCACCACGATCAGCGCCATCACGCCCAGCGCGATGCCCGCCATGGACGCGATGGAAATGAAGGAAATGAAATGGTTGCTGCGCTTGGCGTGGGTGTAGCGCAGGCCGATCTGAAGTTCAAAAGGCAGCAAAACAAGGCTCGCTTAAAGAATTGCGCGAGTATGCCACAGCTGCCCTACTCGCCCTGCAGATGCGGCAGCACGTCGGCGTTCAAACGCATCAATTCCCTGCCCTGGCCTTGGGGAGAACAATGATTTCATGAAAAGCCTGGCGCATGCCCGTCATTCTAGCGAATCGACTTGTTACACTCGACCCATGCTGCTTCTCATCCCCCATTTGTTTCCACCCGCACGTCTGCTCGAAGCGGCCACGCAAAATTTACGTGTGACCGCGCTGGAAACATTGTTGGCGCGCGGCAGCCTGCAGCCCTGCCCGACGGAGGGCTGCGAAGCGGCGCTGTGCCAGTCGCTCGGCATTGCCCGTCAGCAGGACTGGCCGCTTGCGCCAATCACGCTGGAAGCGGATGGCCAGCAGGCCGACGACGCATATTGGCTGCGCGCCGACCCGGTGCATCTGCGGGTGATGCGCGACCGCATCGTGCTGGCAGACAGCAGCGCGCTCGATTTGTCGCAACACGAAGCTGAAGCCTTGTCGGCTTCGATCGCTCAGCATTTTGGCGACACCCTGCACCCGATTCCCCTTCACCCGCAACGCTGGTATCTACAGCTTCCGCATCCACCACGGCTCACCACCACCCCTTTGTCTGTCGCAACAGGGCGCGACATTGATCCGATCCAGCCTCAGGGCGAGGATGCCCAACGGTATCGGGCGTTGCTAAACGAATTGCAGATGTTGTTGTTTGCCCATCCGATCAATCAGGCACGCGAAGCGCGCGGCGAACTGCCGGTTAATTCCTTGTGGCTATGGGGAGGCGGCATCAAGCCTGTCGCGACTCAGTCAGCATTGGCCCTTTATGCGCGTGATGCAGAAGCCTGTGCCATGGGGAGATTTTGCAGCGCGCAGGTGTATCCCGCCCCATCAAAACTGGAAAAGTCCCTTATTGAAAGGGGATGCGTGATCCAGTTGGATGGGTTGACGCCTGCAGGCCAATGCGGCGATGCCTACGGTTGGCGCGAAGCGCTCGGCGCAATGGAGAAGGACTGGTTTGTGCCGCTACTCGGTGCGCTCCGCAGGATCGGCCCACAAGGCTTGCAACTATCCGATCCGGTCAACGGAAAAACCCTGCACCTGCACCGGGCTGACGCCTGGAAAATCTGGCGGCGTCCGAAAAAACTGCTCTCAATTGCGGATTAAGTAAGCCGACTGCGACTGGCTGTTGCTAATCATGCGCATGCTGGCAGACGTGGGTCGACAAGGACAAGCT
>JAYUCZ010000057.1:0-2042 GCA_043740065.1 Thiobacillaceae bacterium
GAACGCGATAGTCGGCCAGTGCGCGAGCGGCAATTGCTGGACGACCTGCCACAAGTCGAACAGGAACGTGTCCGAGCGCGGCATCGGCACGTTGATAAAACTGTTCACCAGCGACAGCCCGATGATGAGCGCCGCCGCGTTGGTGAAGCCCAGGATCACCGGGTGGGAGGCCAGATTGATCAGCACGCCCATGCGGAACAAGCCCAACGCCAGCCGCAATACGCCCACCATCAGCGCCAGCAGCAAGGATAACTGGATGAATTCATCGCTGCCCCGGCTGGCCAGGGGCTCGATCGCGGCGGCCGACATCAGCGATAACAGCGCGACAGGGCCGGTGTGCAGGAAGCGCGATGCGCCCCACATCGACGCCACGATGACAGGCAGAAACGAGGCGTACAGGCCGTATACGACCGGCAGGCCGGCCAGCGCGGCATACGCCATGCTTTGCGGCACCAGAATCATCGCCACGGTGATGCCTGCAATGAGGTCGGCGCGCAGGGTGTCGCGCTGCAGGGGAAACCAGCGCAGGAAGGGGAAAAATTGTGTCAGCATGGAGCGCCAGGATTGGTTTACAGTACAGGGGCGAAACGCGGGCTTCAGGCCGCGCGCACGTCGCCGGCAATTTTGCCAGGCTGGGCATGGGTTCCGCTTTGCGCGCTTTCCTCGTGCGTGGCGACCAATACTACCGGCACCGGCAGGATATCCTGGCGTTGTGTGCCGTTGAGGAAGCTGCGGCCCAGGTAGCCCGTTTCCTTGCAGGCCAGAAAGGCAACTTCGGGATGGCGGCGCAGGTAGCGGGCCAGTCCGGAAACCGGATCGCCCGTCAGCAGCACGGTTTTCATGGCAATCCCCGCGTCAGCGAGTTCGTTCGCATACGGGCTGAGCAAGGCACGCGCCGCGCTGTCGGACTGAAACGTCAGCACGGTCAGGCCATGTTTGAGGCGGCCGCAGGTTTGCACGACGTAATGCATCATGTCGGCGGGCAATTCGCTGCCCATGTAAAGGGCCACTTGCTGGCGTTCGCTGGTCGCTTGCGCCGGCGCCGGGGTGGCGGCCTGGATGGGGTTGTCCGCACTGAACTTTTGGTTCAGATAATCCGTTTTCTGGCGCAGGGTGAGGTATTCGCCGGCATCGGCACAGGCCAGGGCGTTCAACATGCGTTTGATTTCTTCGGTCAGCTTGATCATGGTCAGCTCCAGTTTGAGAAAGGATGCTGATTACAAAGCAGCATGCGTGCCAGATATAAATATCAATAATAATCATAGTCTTGCATAAGTATCGCAAACTGATGTGTTACACATCGCAACAATCCAGGCTGTTGCGTTGCGTTTGAAGGTGCAACAGTGTTGTAATATGCAACACTGTTTTTAAACGCCAGCCAATTTCCATTCATGCCAAGTCTTCGCGGAAAAATTCTCACCACCTACGGCTTTTCCAAAGCCGTATTGCTGGTGTTCGCCGTGGTGGTGTTCGCCGATCTGTACTACTTGAAGACCCGGATCGTGGCGGGCGAGGCCGTGACCACGTTTCGTGAAGCCAGCCAGGAAATGCGGCGGGACGAGAAAAACCTGTTTCTCTATGACGACCTGAGCAGCCTCGATCAGCTGGTCGTGCAGCTGGATGCAGCCGAACTTGCCCTCCAGGATGGCCGGCGCGCTTTTGCCGAAATAGCCACCGCCCACGAGCTGGACCGGCTGCGCGACTTGCTGGTGCAGTATCGCGCACAGTTGACGCAATATCCGGCGCTGGCATCACGGGATCGCCCGGCGCAGCAGAAGCAAATCCGCGCCTCGGGACACGCGTTGTCGACCTTGGCCGAAGCCTTCAGCCAGCGTGAACGCGGGGTGCTGGCGCAGGCCGTGCATGTGGCGGGCGGAACCCTGCTGGCGGTATTTGTCACCGTATTGTTGCTGGGAGTGGGCAGCGCATTCTTTCTGGTGCGCCAGGTGGTTCGGCCCTTGCGCGAACTGGAATTGCAACTGGACGAGCTTGCCGAGGGGCACGAGCAGCAGTTGACACAGCCGTCGAAAGACCAGGAAATC
>JAYUCZ010000058.1:0-4967 GCA_043740065.1 Thiobacillaceae bacterium
ATGCCTTTTTTGCTGCCGGTTCGGAAAAACGCCTCCAAGCCTTTGTGCCTGAATGTTTTAATCATGTTCTGACTGTAAGCTGTTAAGTATCTGATGTCAATTTTGCGCGGCATATTGGACTCAGCCTGGCAGGTTGTGGGGAACAACGTGAACCGCAACATTTTCCGATGCGGATCGCCCGTCTGCCAGCCTGTCAGACCGTGCTAAAATCGCGGCTTTGATTGCCACCAAGCCGGTCATGGAACAGTTCGCTAAAGAAACCTTGCCGATCAGCCTGGAAGAGGAGATGCGCCGCTCTTACCTTGATTACGCCATGAGCGTGATTGTCGGGCGGGCGCTGCCGGATGTCAGGGACGGCTTAAAGCCCGTGCATCGCCGTGTGCTTTTTGCCATGAGCGAGCTAAACAACGACTGGAACAAGCCGTATAAAAAATCGGCGCGTATCGTTGGTGACGTGATCGGTAAGTACCATCCGCACGGCGATACGGCGGTGTACGACACCATGGTGCGCATGGCGCAGCATTTTTCGCTGCGCTACATGCTGATCGACGGCCAGGGTAACTTTGGCTCGGTGGACGGCGACAACCCGGCGGCGATGCGTTACACCGAAGTGCGCATGTCGAAAATCGCCCACGAGCTGCTGGCCGATCTGGACAAGGAAACGGTCGATTTCGGCCCCAACTACGACGGCTCTGAACACGAGCCACTGGTGTTGCCCGCACGGATTCCCAACTTGCTGATTAACGGCTCGTCCGGCATTGCGGTGGGCATGGCGACCAACATTCCGCCGCACAATCTCACCGACATCTGCACCGCGTTATTTACGCTGCTGGATGATCCCGAAACCGACATCGAATCGCTCATCAATATTGTTAAAGCGCCGGACTTTCCGACCGCAGGCATTATTTATGGTATTGCCGGTGTGCGCGAAGGCTACCGCACCGGGCGCGGGCGGGTGGTTATGCGCGCCACTTGCCATATCGAAGACCTGGACAAGGCGGGCGGCAAGCAGGCCATCATCATTGACGAGCTGCCGTATCAGGTAAACAAGGCCAACTTGTGCATCAAGATTGGCGAGCTGGTGCGCGACAAGCAAATTGAAGGTATTTCCGACCTGCGCGACGAGTCCGATAAATCCGGAATGCGCGTGTACATCGAGCTAAAACGCGGCGAAAACGCCGACGTGATTTTGAACAAGCTGTACAAGCACACGCAAATGCAGGACACCTTTGGCATGAACATGGTGGCCTTGGTGGACGGCCAGCCGCGTTTGCTGAACTTGAAGCAAATGCTCGACGCTTTCTTGCGCCATCGCCGCGAAGTGGTGACGCGCCGCACCGTGTTTGAACTACGCAAGGCACGCGAGCGTGGGCATATTCTGGAAGGCCTGGCGGTGGCGCTGTCCAGCGTTGACGAGATTATCCAGATCATCAAATCGTCCGAAACGCCCGCTGTCGCCAAAGAAAGGCTGATGAGCCGCGCCTGGCACTCGACTCTGGTGGAAGAAATGCTGTCGCGCATGGGCGCGGATTTTTCGCGGCCTGCCGGGCTTGCGCCGCAATATGGCTTGCACCCGGAAGGCTATCGTTTGTCCGATGTGCAGACCCAGCGCATTCTGGAAATGCAACTGCAACGCCTGACCAATCTGGAACAGGACAAAATTGTTGGCGAGTACAAAGATGTCATGGAGCGCATCGCCGACTTGCTGGATATTCTCGCCAATGCCGGGCGGGTGACGGAAATCATCCGCGAAGAACTCAAACAAATCGTCGATCAGTTTGGCGATGGCCGTCGCTCGGTGATTGTCACCGACACGCAAGACCTGTCGATGGAAGACCTGATCGCGCCGGAAGACATGGTGGTCACGCTGTCCCACACCGGTTATATCAAAACCCAGCCGATGGACGATTACCGCGCACAAAAACGCGGCGGGCGCGGCAAACAGGCCACGACGACCAAGGACGAAGATTTCATCGAAAAAATGTTCGTCGCCAACACCCACGACTACATTTTGTGCTTCTCCAACCGTGGCCGCATGTATTGGCTTAAGGTGTACAACGTGCCGCAGGGCAGTCGCGGCGCACGCGGCAAGCCCATCGTCAACATGCTGCCGCTGGTGGAAGGCGAAAAAATCAACACGCTCATGCCGGTTAAAACCTTCGACGAAGAGCATTACGTGTTTATGGCCACCGCCAAGGGCATCGTCAAGAAAACCCCGCTCACCGAATTCTCGCGTCCGCGTACCGCAGGCATTATTGCGGTCGATCTGGATGATGAGGATTATCTGATCGGCGCGGCAATTACCGACGGCAAGCACGATGTGATGCTGTTCTCCAACGGCGGCAAGGCCGTGCGCTTCGACGAAAACGACGTGCGCCCGATGGGACGCACCGCACGCGGCGTGATCGGCATGCGTCTGGCCGAAAACCAGCAGGTTATTTCGCTGCTGGTGGCCGGAGACGAAACCGACTCGGTGCTGACCGCCACCGAAAACGGCTTCGGCAAACGCACGTCGATCGCCGAATACACCCGCCACGCCCGCGCCACCCAGGGCATGATCGCCATCCAGACCACCAAGCGCAACGGCAAGGTCGTCGCTGCCACGCTGGTCAAGCCAGACGACGAAATCATGCTGATTACCGATGGCGGCGTGCTGATCCGCACCCGCGTCAAGGAAATCCGCGAAATGGGTCGTTCAACCCAGGGTGTCACGCTCATCAATCTGGACGAAGGTCAAAAATTGATCGGCGTGGAGCCCGTGCAGGAAGTTGAGGATGTAGAGGGCGGCGAATAATGCTGGCCGGGATGAGAAATGATTGCCAGTCGGGAAATTTCTCCCGGCTGTGCAATTTTTTTAAAAAGCCCACTGGGCGTGCCGCCAGCCACCCGCACTATCTTGAAATCATGGTTGCCCGCACCGGGCATCCGGCACACACGTTCCGCGTCAATCTGGATAATTTGAAGAAAATCGGTGCGGGTTTTGGCGCATTGGTGCTGGTCTGGTTTGTCGGCACGTTTTACGTGGCCTATTCGCATGTCTCCAATATGACGGCGATTGCAAGCGCCGATCAACAGGCCGAGAAAATCGCCCTGCTCAAACAAAACAACGAACAGTTGGCGGAAGAAAAGCAGCACATGGGTCAAAACCTGTTTAGCCTGCAACAGCGGGTTGAGCAACTGGCGGTACGGGTACATGGCATGGTCAACAATGCCGGCCAGCACTTTCCGGTCGAGCGCCAGGACAATAACCCGCGTGGCGGGCAGGGCGGTATCGCCATTCCGGTTAATGCCGCCAATGCCGGTCTCATCATACGTTCCGAGTTTTCGGTTTTGGACGAACGCCTGAACCGTTTGCTGCCTCAATTAGAAACCGCGATGGCTCGCGAGGCCGCACGCCCGCTTGGTTTTCCCATTGCAGATCAGGCAGAAATCGGTTCGGATTACGGCATGCGCGGCAATCCTTTCGGACGTGGTCGGGAGTTTCACAATGGTGTTGATTTCACTGCCGATACGGGCACGCCAGTCCAGGCAACCGCACCGGGTACGGTGGACGATGCCGGTTATGATGGTGCCAATGGCAACCGCGTGAGCATCGACCACGGTTTTGGTTATCGCAGCGTGTATGGCCATCTTTCAAAAATTACCGTCAAGCCCGGCGAACAAATCAAGCGCGGCCAGAGGATAGGCCTGAGCGGCAACACCGGGCGTTCCAGCGGTCCGCATTTGCACTACACCTTGTATTACCGTGGCCAGACCATCGACCCGGAGCGCTATCTGAAAGTGAATTGAAGCAACGTGTTTGGGAAATACTAATTATTCAGAGCTCGTCATTGCGAGCCGTATTGAATTTGAAGCGGCGAAGCAATCCAGAGATCGTTGATATTGCCAACATTCTGGATTGCCGCGCTACGTTCGCAATGACGGAAATTGAGTTAACCGGCGCTTCCTTAAAGTCAATTTGATCCAGCTCTATTTTTAGGAGACGAAATGGTGTTCAAGTCAAAACCAGTCAGGCAGGAAGAAAAAACCGGTAGCCAGACCATGGCGATCACCTTTATCAGCCAGGGCAGCGAAATTACCGGCGACATTCATGCTGCCGGCAACTTGCGCGTGGACGGCACGATACGCGGCAACGTAAAAGCCGATGGCGATCTGGAAGTGTCGGCCAGCGGCATCATCGAAGGCAAAACGGCTGCGGCGCGCAACATCATCATTCATGGCATGGTGAAAGCCACGCTGGTCGCAGAAGCGCAGCTACGCATCCATAACCACGGCGAAGTACACGGCGACGTGACCGCGCAGGCGCTGGATATCGAGTCCGGCGCCAAATTTGTCGGCTACAGCCACACTGGCGACAAGCCCAGTGCGGAAATTCTCGCAATAGATCAATCAGCAAATTCTGCAAACTCAGCCAAAAAGGAAAGATGAACGTGATTTACAACTTCAGCGCAGGCCCGGCAGTGTTACCCAAAGCCGTTTTGCAACAAGTCCAGGCCGAATTGGTGGACTGGCACGGCAGCGGCATGTCGGTGATGGAAATGTCGCATCGCGGCAAAGAGTTCATGGGTATCGCATCCGAGGCGGAAGCCGATTTGCGCACGCTGATGGGCATACCGGCCAACTACAAAGTGCTGTTTTTGCAAGGCGGCGCATCCAGCCAGTTTGCCATGGTGCCGATGAACCTGCTGCGCGGCAAAGCCTCTGCCGATTACCTGAACACCGGCGAGTGGTCCAAGAAAGCCATCAAAGAAGCCAAGAAATACGGCGCGGTGAACGTGGTGGCAACCAGCGAAGACAAGAACTTTTCCTACGCGCCCGCGCAGGATCAATGGAAGCTCGACCCCAACGCCGCCTACGTGCATTACACGCCCAACGAAACCATCGGCGGGGTGGAATTCCACTGGACGCCGGAGACCGACGAGGTGCCGCTGGTAGCGGACATGTCCTCGAATATCCTGTCCAAGCCG
>JAYUCZ010000059.1:0-4962 GCA_043740065.1 Thiobacillaceae bacterium
TGTATCCACAATCAGCTTGGCGTGCTGTTTGATCAGCGCGTAGTCGAAGGTATCGTGGTTGGTGGCGAGCAGTACGCAGTCGAATCCGGCCAGCGTTTCCGGCGTGATGGCAATACTGGATAAATCAAAATGGTGTTCGCGCATTTTGGGAAACACCGGCACGTGCGGGTCGGCGTAGGCGATGTCGCCGCCTTTGGCTTGTAGTAATTCCATCAGTTCGACGGCGGGGGATTCGCGCATGTCGTCGATGTTCTTTTTGTAGGCGATGCCCAGGATGAGAAAGCGGCTGCCCTTGATGGATTTGCGGCGCTCGTTGAGCGCGTCGGCCACTTTGCCCACCACCCAGTTGGGCATGTTGCTGTTGACCTCGCCCGCCAGCTCGATAAAGCGCGTGTTGATGCCGTATTCGCGGGCTTTCCAGGTCAGGTAAAACGGGTCGATGGGAATGCAGTGGCCACCCAGACCGGGGCCGGGGTAGTACGGTACAAAGCCAAACGGCTTGGTGGCGGCGGCGCGGATCACTTCGTGGATGTCGATCCCCATGCGGTCGGCGACGATTTTCATCTCATTAACCAGGCCGATATTGACAGCGCGGTGGATGTTTTCCAGCAGCTTGGTCATCTCCGCCGTGCGCGTGGAACTGACCGGCACCACCTGGTCGATAACCTGATCGTATAAAGCCACGCCCGCTAGCAAACACGCTGGCGTGATGCCGCCCACCACTTTGGGAATGGTGCGGGTAGTGAAATTTGGATTGCCCGGATCTTCGCGTTCGGGCGAGAACACCAGATAAATATCCCGCCCGACTTTAAGCCCGGTGGATTCCACACGCGGCAGCAGTTCTTCGTCGGTGGTGCCGGGGTAAGTAGTGCTTTCCAGCGACACGATTTGATCTTTACGCAGATACGGCACCAGCGATTCGGTGGTGTTGATGACAAAACTCAAATCCGGCTCGCGGTGGTCATCGAGCGGTGTCGGCACGCACAAAATCAGCGCATCGGCCTCGGCGGCGCGGGAAAAATCCGTAGTGCATTCAAAGCCGGGGCGGGCGGCGGCAATGGCAGAAGACGGAATGTGCTTGATGTAAGTTTCGCCGCGATGCAGCTTGGCTACCTTGTCTGCGTCGATGTCAAAACCGAGCACGCGATAGCCCGCTTCCACATAACGCAGCAACAGTGGCAGTCCAACATAGCCCAAGCCGACGATACCGATCAGCGCAGTGCGGTTGTTGAGTTTTTTGACGAGTCCAGAGGGCATTGTTTATTTACCCGTTATTGATCGTTGTTAGCCGCCACATGCAGAACGACCGCCTCGCGCACCTTGGGCAACCAGCCATACTCGCGCGGATAATCCAGCCGGAAAAACATCGGCGTTTTAGCCATATCCACCAATTGTCCAAAGTGATGCGTCAACATCTCGCGGGCTTCTATATCCAGCAAAAAACTGTGTTTGACCAGTTCAACCATGGCATCGCGCCCACTAACGGGCTCGATAACAACCGACTCGGCCTGGCCTTCGCCCAAAAAATACACCGCACGCAACGGGCGTGGCGCATCGCAAAACACCACCTCATCACCCGCCAAAAAACGCGATTTAGGCGTGAACTGAACCGGCGGGGCCAGCTCTGTGGATGTTGGTATCAAAGCCTGGCTAGAATCCTCCCACAACCGGATGGAGGGATGGCTGGGGCGAATCTCATAACCGCTTGCGGCCTTTTCAAGCTGCAAACCATCGTCCGTCAAAAAGCGGAATCCGCTGGTAGAAAAACTCGCCGCCAGCGTGGACTTGCCGCGACCTGAAACCCCCAGAAACGCCACCGCCTCCTGTCCAATCTCCACCGCGCTGGCATGCAAAACCAGCTTGAACTGTCGCCCCAGCGCCAGCGGCAACACCTGGTTCAAATAAAGATGGTCAATTGTTTGCTTCGATACGCCGGGTACCGGATAAGCCGCGACCTCCTGGCCATCACTTGAAAGCGTGAAGTCCGCCAAGCCGGGGAAACGCAACAGATAGCCGTCTCCGACACGGTAAAAACCTGTCCACAATGTTCCGTCGGGAAATGCCCATTCGTGAAACGGCTCGGTCTCCATGGGCGATTGCGCTAACGGGGTGTTTAAATTCAGGATCGGCAAAGGCTATATCACTGTTAGTTGTTAAACGTCACCTTCCCCCTTGCGGGGGAGGTGTATAGACCGGGGAGAAAAAAGGGACAGACCACGGTTTGTTTCATTTAATGAACCCAAAACCGTGGTCTGTCCTTACTCATCTCGCCCGCTGAGGCGGCATGTTGGACGAAGCCGCTACGCGGAGAAGTCGCCTGCCGCAGCACCACGGATTATTCTGCACCTTCGGGGGAAAGGGGACGCTACCTGACCCCATTTATGTTCTATAGCGGAATGTGGCAGCTTACGCAGACAAAACCTCGATCAAAATAATCGTCTCTGACCCTGACTCTCTTGATCCGATGTGGTCTGCGATCCCGGGTGGTCAGGCATGGCTGACTGTACTTGTGGGGGAGGAAGGGCTCAAGCCGCGACTGACAAGGGCAGCGGCAACTGAAAACGACCTTCAACAACCCCGCGTACCGTAATATCTTCATCCAGCGCTTCCCAGCGCAACGCCGCGCCGTTGAGGCACAGCTCAACCCGGCTTAACGCTGCGTCAGACGCACCAGCAAGCAAACGGAAGCGAGCCGCCGGAAAACCGATTTGCCGCCCATCGGTCAGTTCAATAAAAACCATACGGTTAAGCACCCAAGCGCCCACGGCACGAGGATCAAGCTCAATTGTCGATGTGTTCATGCCATTTCTCCAGAAAAAGCGCTTCATTTTCCAGCACGGCAACTTCAATCCGGCGCACCTGAGTGGGGCGCACGCCATCAACCCGTGCAAGCCGTACCGGCGAAAGCCAGAACTTGCATTCGCCATCCCCCGTTCTGACATGGATATGGGGCGGCTCATGACCTTCATCCGAATAAAAATGGAAACGCCAGCCAAACAACCTTAGAACAGTTGGCATCGTCAGTTCAGCACTGAAAATCGCGCACACTTACATAACAAATCGTGTCTGACCCGAATGGCACTTACTTAAGCCGAAATGTAGGGTGGGTTAGGCACGCATTTTGTGCCGTAACCCACCAAGCGCGCCGTCAGGCACGCATTAAAAAGCGTTGTGTTGCTGCGCAACGCCTGGCGGGTTACGCAAAAAACGCTAACCCACCCTACATTTCGGCTTAAGTAAGTGCCATTCGTGTCTGACCCCATTTATCGTTGACCATTTATCCTGTTACCGCCTCAATGAGTTCGATCTCGCGTTTAAGCAGATCATTAACCAAATCAGACAAATCGACACCCTTGGCATCGGCCTTTGCCATCAGATAAGCCTGCACGCCTTCATCCAGATAGACCGGCAATTTGAACACCGCATCCGGGCTGTAGAACTTCCCGCGCACGCCCTGGCTGAAATCATAATGGTCTTTCATGGCTTCACCATCCTTTGCTTTTGCCGCTAACGCGGCGTTTCCTCATAATCACAAATTTCGTCACGGTCGGCTTTGCGCACCGAAATAATCCGCACCTTGAACTCCGCAGATTTGGTCTGCGCCGACGTATGCACCACCACCAACACACTTCCGTTTCCGGCATAACCCAGTGTCGCCCACCGCTCCTCGCCCTCGCTGTGCGCATCATCATAAATCGTCAGCGCTAACGAATCCTTGAAAACTGTCGTCGCCAGCCGGAACGAAACACCATGCTTGCGCTGGTTTCCGCGCGCCTTGTGCGTCCCAATCAAAATGATAGACCCTTGTTTTATACAAAGCAGTAACAATCCTCCATTTACCCTACAAAATCGTGACCCGCCTCCTATTGATCCGGCCAGCAAATAGTATCAAGCAAGGTAGCCTGGATGCAGCGCAGCGGAATCCGGGGAAACAGTGTGCGCACGTTCGTCACCCCGGATTCCATTACATTGCATCCGGGCTACGCTGGCTAACGGAAAAGGGTAGCGTCCCCTTTTCCCTTCCCAACAAGGCTTCAATGCCCAATCCCCTATTTTCGCTTACCTGAACGAGAGGTTAAACTGGGTGACGGCTCAACCAGTCGTCCGGTGACAAACTTGTGAAGCACACTAGCCATGAGTGTTTGATAAGGAATCGCCTCCTCGGCAGCCCTGGCTTGAATATCTTCAAGATCACGAGAGGAAATGCGAATATTGACGCGCTTGTCTTTAACGAGCGATGCCGATGCTATTGAGGCAAAGCGGGCAATTTCAGCCTTGAGATTTGGCACGGACTGCCATTCACCTCGTTCAAAGGAAGCCAGAATTTCCTCTTCAAGTTTACTTTCTTTATCCATTTCAACGACCCTCAGTCAAATAATTGCGGGTAGCCTTCCTGCTCGGAATGATCGTTTTCAGGAAGATTTCACTTTCTGTTTCTACAATCGGTACCAGATAGGCATAGCCGCGAATCCGAACCACCAGCATACGTTGGTTCGGGTACTGGTCTGTATTTGGATGGTCTTGAACATCAAGAATGCCACCATGCGACATGGCCGATAGCACCTCCTCAAAGGACACGCCCCGTTCTGCCTTGAGGCGGATATTCTTTTCGGTACTCCAACTCACAGGCTTCATGTTTTCCATGATACGCCCGTGTGCTTTATGGCATCAAGTGGTCTATTGATCCGGCACGCAAAGAAGGCTATGTCACTGTTAGCTGTTGAACGTCTCCTCCCCCGCTTGTGGGGGAGGCCGGGAGGGGGAGGCGGTTTGCGCCTGGCGCAGTTGTTTCTACCTTCAAGGCCGTGCATCTTTGCTAGACCCCGGAGTTTCCCTATAGGACTAAAACAATGTGAGCCTGGCCCTGAGGTTTCCCCACGAATATTGATTGCGGATCAATTAGTTAAAGAGTAGTTTTCGCAAAAACAGTGCATGCATGGCAGCGATTTAGTTTCCTTGAGG
>JAYUCZ010000060.1:0-4940 GCA_043740065.1 Thiobacillaceae bacterium
CCAGGGCGCGCCCAAGGAGGAATTCGACCTCGATCAGATCATCGACCTGTACGACGGCTGTGTGGCCGAGTTTGACGATGAAGTGGGCAAGATGCTGGCACATCTTGAAACCTGCGGCCTGGCCACCAACACGATCGTCGTCGTCTATTCGGACCACGGCATGGAGTTTTTCGAGCACGACACCTGGGGCCAGGGCAATTCAGCCGTTGGCGATTTCAGCCCGCGCATCCCACTCGTGATCCGCGATCCGCGCCTCCCCGCGCGCGGCAAGGTGGACAAGGTGGTGCGTTCGATCGACCTCGCCCCCACCCTGCTCGACCTCGTCGATGCGCCGCCCGCCGTCAACATGGACGGGGTATCGCTAGCGGGATGCCTGACAGCAGAGGGGGTCTGCCCTGAACTCGACGCCTTCAACGAAACCGGCATCTGGATCGCCGACATTCCCGGCCTGCCCGATACCCACCTGCGCTACCCGGACCTGCTGGAACTGATGGAAGTGCCCGACCGCACCAGCGGCACCCTGGCGATCAAGCCCGAATACTGCGGGATTATCCTGGCCGCCAAGGACCGCATGATCCGCCATGGGCACTGGAAACTGGTGTATCAGCCGCTGGAAACAGGCCATGTACTTCGGTTGTTTGACCTGGAAACCGACCCCGCCTGCCAGCGCGATGTGTCGGAGCAACACCCGCAGGTGATGACCGATTTATGGGAAAGATTGCAGGCGTTTGTACAGGCGTCGGGGCAACGTGCCGGCGACGCCGCTCAATCCGGACAAAACCGGCAGTAAGGGTTTTTGGGCGAGCCGATTTTGGGCGGAGCGACAGGTTCCACTGCGGGTGTCGCGGTCGCCGGGGTGCCCACGGCGGACTCGGCAGGACTCGCCGGGGTGGGGGCAGCCGTCGCGTCCGGCCTGGCCGCCAGGGCATCAACCGGAGCAGGCTCGATGGGGGCAGGATAGGGAAGCTTGCCGCCCAATTCGGTGTATCTGCGCTTGAGCGGCTTGGAGTCCGGTGCGTGGCGCAGGCCTTCGGTCACGGTTTTCAGCGCTTCCTGGGGTTTCTTGTTGCTCGTCTGGATATCGGCGAGTTCCGTGTAGGCCTGGGAGAGTTTCGGGTTGCCCTTGATCGCTTCCATGAACTCGATAAGCGCCTTGCCTTCCTGCCGAGACAACTTGAGCGCCTTGCCTTTTTGCAGATGCACCTCGGGGCGCATGTAGAAATCGGGTTTGGTGTGGCTGAGAACATAATTGCAATGACCAATGGCTTCTCCAAGGTTGCCTCGCATTTCGTTCCAGTTGCCCAGCGCCGAATAGGCCCGGTTTGTGAAGCGGATGCAGTCGCAATAGTGGTGCATGTGCCCCCAGTTATCCCGATCCGAGGTGTCGCGTCCGTTGATCATCGCCTGGCACATGGCGTCTTCCTGAGGCGTCCTGGCGAAACCAGCCGCACCCGCGAGAGGCGGCAGCAAGCCCATCATGGCGGTGCAGACTAGAAAGCCCATTTTTGGTAGCCGATACATCGTGTTTTTCCTTTCAATTCAACAGCCAGCGTCGCTTTCAAGCCGCCTTGATGTGTTGGATAGCCAACCAGTCGAAACCTGTATCCAGTCCACGCCATTCCAGCTTGAGCAGCTCAGGATAGCGCGGATACAGATCGCGCACATGCCGCGGTAATGACTCAAAACCATCGGGCTGGATGGCCCGCCCCAACATTTTGTTCTGGAACCCACGCACACTGTAACGCACGCGCCGCCGGAAGTATTTTTTCCACTCGCGCGGCAGCCACGGGGAAACCGAATCAAACTCAAACCCGGCCTGCTGTGCCACGACCACCTTACTGTTGTCCCAGCGCGTGTCGCCGCGCAAATCCCATTTCAGCATCGCGCCCATTAGTGCATCTTCGCCGATGGTGCCGATGGGCATGTTGATCGCCTGGGCGCGGATGCGTTCAACGAAGGCGCCGCGCAATCCATACAGGTTCCCGGCGACGCCGTTGTCTTTCAGCATGTCGCGCTGAAACGCCGCAACGCCGCGCCCGCTTTTGGGCAAGGCCGACACGCCGTTGGCCTGCGGATGCCGCGACAGCGCCTGCGCCAGAGCATCGAGCGCGCCGGGAGTGGCGCGCACGTCGCCGTCAATAAAAAAATAGCACGCCGCGCCACGCGGCGCCACCTCGTGCATGAACACGTTCCAGGCATTGGCCTTGTCGCCCAGCGCGATCGACACAAGATGCACGTTGGGATGACGGGCGCCGTATTCGCGCACCAGCGCTTCGGTACGGTCGGTGCAGGCATTGGCCAGCACATGGCATTCAAACGGATGGCTGGCGGCGGCCTGCAAACTGTCCAGGCAGGCGACAATGTTGCGCGCCTCGTTGTGGGCGAAGACGGCGACGGGCCAGGGGTGCGCGGTGTCAGTCATAGGCATCCATCAATCTCGATTTGCAACCCTTCTGTGCTATGCATTATCCGTTTTGCCAGCTGCCGAAATGTGTTCGGACCACCGCAACGGTATGAAATATTTGACCGCCAATTTCAGGTGCAACGGTCTTGGTGCCAATAGAAAAGAACGCGACAAGGCTTTTATGCCCTCTAGCCAGTCTTTGTCGCGCAAATAGTATGCTTTGGAAAACAATTGGCCCGAATGATGCCTTCTAATCGTCTTCCCTCGAACACGCCATGCCCTCTCCTCTGCATTAAACGTCTTGAGTAATTGCCCGCCCGCATTTATTTCGTTGTCTATCTGCCTCCTTCTTATTTGGTTCAAGTCGAGACCAGACGGCCAACCAAAGTTATCGCCGTGTATTCGCCATTGGGTCACGGGTTTCTTCGTGAGGGCAATCGTTCCGATACATGACGCGTGTATTGCCCAAGCCGATTCGCTAAACAGGCAGTTTTCTTCGAACCCACCTACAATATTCCACAGCCCTCGACGCGCTGCCGGCCTTTGAAAATCAATAGGTACGGTATTGAGGAGCGCATCGAAAAGGCCGTCCGAAAAAAAATAGAGATCATCGCGCTCCTCTGGATTTGACTTGTCAATAATTACGCTTAGAGCGGCATCGCGGCTTTTCGCAGGGCCATCTGCGTAGGGTCCGAAGGGTTGAACACCCAAAAACAAACAATCGATTCTTGGATAATTCGAGAACGCGTGGAAAATGCGTTCCAAAGCATCGGACATCAAAAGGTCGTCGTCATCCAGCAATAGAATGACTTCTCCGTGTGCAGCATTAACTCCGGCGTTCTTGGCCTTTGAAACACCTTGCGCTGAGTCGTGCCTGTAAAGCACGACACGTTGCCCCAGCACTTCTTCCAGAACTGACAGCGAAATCGGTGGCACCGACCCGTCATCGACGACGATCACTTCGAAATTGGAGTACGTCTGTTCGGCAATGCTCCGTACCGCTTCCAGCAAGAATGCTGGCCGGTTATGGGCGGGAATCACGATCGAAATCAGCAATGTTCCTCCGATGCTTTTGACTCTGCGACCTAGGTAATTAGGACAGCATAAAGTTAGACGAAAAACGCCGCCTGCTCAATTGCCGGGTTTTCTCCGCCACCCGCTCCCAGGAAAATTCGCGTTCCACGCGTTGCAACGCGTACTGCCCCAGGTCCAGGGTCAACGCGGGCTGCGTCAACAGGCTGCGCAAGCCGGCGGCGACCGCCTCGACCGATACGCCATCAACCCGCAGCCCAGTCCGATTATGCAACACCGCGGACCCGGTGCCGCCGGCGTCGCCGGCCAGGCTGGGCTTGCCGCACGCGGCCGCCTCGATGAACACCATGCCGAAGCCTTCGTTGTCGCCGTCGATGTCGCGGTTGGGCATGGCGAATACGTCGCAGGCATTCAGCCAGCGCGGCAGGTCGGCCTCGCTGACCGCGCCGATGCGGTGGGCGATGTCCCCTACCCGATACTCCGCGATCAGCGCGTCGAGGTAATCGGCATCTTCGCCGATCCCCGCGATGACATAGCGTAGCGGAATGCCTTCAGTTCGCAATTGCGCCACGGCGCGGATCATCTGGTCGAAGCCCTTGCGGCGCGACAGCCGGCCGACCGAGAACACCAGCTTTTCGTCGGCGCGGATGCCGAGGCTTTCGCGCAAACCGGCGACATCCAGCCCCGGCCTGAACACCGACACGTCCACGCCCGGATAAATGATCGTGATACGCGCCGCATCGATGCCCATCCCCAGCAGCGTGTCGCGCGTGTGTTCGCTGTTGGCGACGATCCGGTCGGCATGGCGCAAGGCAAAGCGCATGGCCTTGTATTTGCCGCCGCGCCCCCAGGTGGTGAGCTCTTCGCCGTGCGCATAGATGACTACGGGGCGAAACGTCAGACGCGCTACCGCCCACGCCACCAGTCCTTCGGGCAGAGCGCGAAAAGCGTGGATCGCGTCGAAGCGGTGCGTGAGCGCCAGCGCCAGCGACTTGAAGAAGAAGCGCGCATACATGGCCAACGACTCGGGCCGCAGCCACGGCACGCGTTTCAGGTTCAGGCGGTGGATGGCGTTGGGGTGGACGGCATCGACCGCTGCCGCACCCGACACGTCTGCTGTGACGATATGGATTTCCTTGCCGCCAAGGCGCTTGTAAACTTCAGCAGCCCATACGGCAGTACCGCCCCTGGTAGGTAAAAACAATTCGGTCAGCACCAGCAAGCGATTCACGCGCTCATCCTTTCAGCATCGACAGCACATTGCGCAGGCTTTGCCAGCTTGGGCGCTCGGCCAACGCGGGCAGCACGGCGTTGATGGCCGCAACGCGCTGGCCGCTTTTGCTCAACGCACAACCGAGGTTGTAGCGGGCGCTTTGCATGCGTGCGGCCACGCCTTGTCTAACCGGAAACGGAAAGTTTTCCGCCAGCCGCGCCAAGTCTTTTAGCGTGCGCACGTTTTCACGCTGAGCAGCAATCGGATGCCGGCGCGTGGCGCTGCCGCCAT
>JAYUCZ010000061.1:0-4917 GCA_043740065.1 Thiobacillaceae bacterium
TGGCCGAACGGATTTTTCCCAGCATTGCCGAACAGAATGTGCTGTTCATCGGCGCGGGCGAAATGATCGAACTGTGCATGACGCACTTTGCTGCCCAGCACCCAAAAAGAATTTTGATTGCCAACCGCACCGCCGAACGTGCGCGTCCGTTGGCCGAGCGTTTCAACGCGGGTGTGATTGCGTTGAATGACTTGCCGGAACACCTCGCGCATTACGACATCATCGTGACCTCCACCGCCAGCCCGCTGCCAATATTGGGCAAAGGCATGGTCGAGCGTGCGCTTAAACTGCGCAAACACAAGCCTTTCTTCATGGTCGATCTGGCCGTGCCGCGTGATGTGGAAGAAGAAGTCGGCGAACTGGATGACGTGTTTCTCTACACCGTGGACGACCTGGGCGGCGTGGTGCGCGAGGGCCAGGATCAGCGCCAAGCCAAGGTGGCGCAAGCCGAAGTCATTATCGAAAACAGCGTGCAGGACTTCATGCACTGGATGGACACGCGCGAAATGGTGCCGATGATCCGTGGTCTGCGCGACCACGGCGAACGCCACCGGCGGCATGAAATTGCGCGTGCGAAAAGACTGCTGCATGGTGGCGCAGCGCCAGAAGAAGTCATCGAGCAACTTGCCCACGCGCTGACCAACAAACTGCTGCACGCGCCAACCCATGCGTTGCATCACATTCCGGACGCAGAGCGCGATGCGCTGGCTAGATTGATTGGGCAGATTTACGGCTTGCCCAAGGGTGATTTTTCCGGCGATTAGCGGGCATCAGGCCGCCCATTCAATACCGAAAGCATTTTTGACAAAAAGGACAAGAGGACATGAGTACCCCGTGTCCTTAGCCCTCTTGTCCTTCTGTCCTCTTTGTTCGTTCAGGTTTTAATGAAATCCTCACTCTCAAATAAATTAGAGCAGCTTGCCGAACGTCTGGTGGAAATCGACCGTCTGCTGGGGCGCGAAGATGCCACGGCCAACCTCGACCAATATCGCAAACTGGTGCGCGAACACGCCGAAATCGGCCCGGTTGTGGGTTTGTTCAATACCTGGCAGCAAACCGGACGCGATGCCGCCACCGCGCAGGAGCTGCTGGCCGACCCGGACATGAAAGCCTTTGCGCAGGCAGAAATCGACGATGCGCGTGAAAAGCAGACGCAACTGGAAGCTGATCTGCAAAAAGCCCTGTTGCCCAAAGACCCCAACGACGACAAAAATATTTTTCTGGAAATCCGTGCAGGCACCGGTGGCGATGAGTCGGCATTGTTTTCGGGCGATTTATTCCGCATGTATTCGCGTTACGCCGAACGCCAGGGCTGGAAGATGGAAGTGGTTTCCGCCAACGAATCCGAGCTGGGCGGCTACCGCGAAATCATCGCCCGCGTCATCGGCCAGGGCGCGTATTCGCGGCTCAAGTTCGAGTCTGGCGGCCACCGCGTACAGCGCGTACCGGCCACCGAAACCCAAGGGCGTATTCACACTTCTGCCTGCACCGTTGCCGTCATGCCCGAAGCCGACGAAATCGCCGATGTCGAACTCAACCCGGCTGATTTGCGTATTGACACCTACCGCGCCAGCGGCGCGGGCGGGCAACACATCAACAAAACCGATTCCGCCGTGCGCATCACCCACCTGCCCAGCGGCATCGTGGCGGAGTGTCAGGACGGGCGCTCCCAGCACGCCAACAAAGCCTCGGCCATGCGCGTGCTGGCGGCGCGCATCAAAGATGGTCAAGTGCGTGAACAGCAAGCCAAAGAGGCCAGCACCCGTAAATCTTTGATCGGCAGCGGCGACCGCTCCGAACGCATCCGCACCTACAACTTTCCGCAAGGTCGCGTCACCGACCATCGCATCAATCTCACGCTCTACAAAATCGACTTCATCATGGATGGCGACATGAGCGAATTGCTGGATGGATTGTCTGCCGAACATCAGGCCGAATTGCTGACGGCATTGGGCGAATCGTGAAGATGGGTAGGGTGGAAAAGCGCAGCGCCTTCCGCCGCATGGAAATGTGGGCGGTTTAAACATTATCCTAGAAACCGCAGTTGACCGCTTACAAGCGCAAGGAATACCGCATGAGCATTGAGTTTCAGGGTCACGCGCACCTTCACCAAATGGGTGAGAACGTTACGCACCCGATTGCACGGTTTTCGAGCCGCCTGGCCGCGTTGCTCTTCGTTGCCCTAAAGGACTCCGATCCACTACGCGCTAAAGCGCGTGTGGAGTCGTATGCAGGGAGCGGCCATGCGCCTCATCGCGCCTTGCCAGGCAGCCCGAAAACCGCACACTCGAATGCGTCCAACTGCGGTTTCTAGGAGTATGCGAACCGTCCAGGCTTGTCTCGAACACGACACGCCAACACTATGCGCTGCGCTCAAACTTGACATGGCAGATGCCAAGCTGGAGATTCGTGTGTTGTTGGGGCATGTGCTTAATGTCAACCGCGCCTGGCTGATTGCACACGAACATGATTCGCTCGACGATGCCGTCTTGGCACATTATCAAAGTCTGCTGGCGCGTCGGTTAAATGGCGAACCGGTCGCCTATATTTTGGGCGAAAAAGAATTCTTTGGCCGCCGCTTCAAAGTCGCACCCGGCGTGCTGATTCCACGTCCCGAAACCGAATTGCTGGTAGAGCTGGCGCTGGAAAAGGCCGCTGGCAAAAACACACCGCGCATTCTGGATTTGGGCACAGGTTCCGGCTGCATCGCCATTAGCCTGGCGCTGGAATGCGCCGCACAGGTGGTGGCGGTGGATGCCAGTCCCGCCGCGCTTGAAATTGCCCGGCACAACGCAGGAGCGTTAAAAGCCAAGGTACAGTTTCATCAAGGCGACTGGTATCAAGCGCTGCCCGGCGATGCCGGAAAATTCGACCTCATCGTCAGCAACCCGCCCTACATCGTAGCGGGTGACGCACATCTTGCGGCCTTGGCACACGAACCGCAGCAAGCACTAACTTCCGGCGTGGATGGCTTGCAGGATATACGCAAGATTGTGCATGGCGCACACGCCCAACTTGCGGCGGGCGGTTGGTTAATGCTGGAGCATGGCTGGAATCAGGCTGGGCGCGTGCAGGTCTTGCTGAAAGAACAAGGATTTGACGAAGTAGAAACCCGTGCCGATCTGGCCGGAATTGGTCGTGTGACCATCGGCAGACTGGCTTGAAATCGGCGGTTTCGCCCAGATGTACAGCAACGCCAGAATTGACGATCACCCCCAACCAACCCTATACTTGACAAAATTTGTCGGATATATGCGGCATCATTACATGGAGCATCACATGAGCACTCAAGACACCATCCGTGACCAGGTCACCAACAACAAGGTTGTGCTGTACATGAAAGGCACGCCGCAATTTCCCCAATGCGGCTTTTCTTCCAATGCAGCAGGCATGTTAAAAGCCTGCGGCATCACCGAATATGCCGCCGTCAACGTGCTGGCCGACCCGGAAATTCGCCAGGGCATCAAGGATTTCTCCAACTGGCCCACCGTTCCCCAGCTTTACATCAACGGCCAGTTCGTTGGCGGCTCGGACATCATGACCGAGATGTACCAGAACGGCGAACTGCAAAAATTGCTGGCGGCGTAAAGCCGGGCAACAATAAAAAGCCCCGCGCTGCCTTGATTCAAGCAGCCCGGGGCTTTTTGTTGGGCTGCGAAATGTCCGACACGGGCAGGACGGCACATGAATCGTTCGAGCAGCGCCCAATGGCCGGGCTCGTCCAACAAACGGTTCAGATCGTGGCTCGCTTCGCGATCACGATCTAACCTTATTCGTTAGGCATCACCTGCTAATTCAATAACAAGATTCGATGCTTCACTCCCAGCCTGAACTACCACCCATAGGTTGAGGAGCTTCTCCTTGTGCGACGAGACCCATTCAGTGACCGTGCGGTCGTATTTTCGATCAAGGGTTCCGACTAGACGAGCTGCCGGATCAATGGCATAGCTCGCAACATGATTTTCTCGACCGTAGTCAATGTGGATGTGCGGCAAGCCATGACCCGATTCTTGATACATTTTGAATTTTAGATTACCCCGCTTAAGAAGCAGAAGTTCAAAAACATCTTTATTTCTTTGACGTGTGGTGCCGGTGAGCAGGTCCACTTGGGCTAGCTGACGTTGCAGTTTTGACACTTCGCTTTCAAGTTCCATAGGCACACTCATGATGCATAACGAATTTAGACAGCATATCTTCCAAAGTCCCATGTCGCCTAAATCAGCAAGGCGGCATCCAAGTGAGTTTTAGTAGTCTGTATGGGCAGACCTGAAAATTCACGGATGGATTAAAAGCCTGCACCATGCTTGTTATGCCCCGGAAGACTGGTTAACAAGGATTTCCTGTCCACCGCATTGCACAACTTGCCCGGCGCGGATTTTCGCGGTCTTGCGAGTTTCCACTGCGCCGTCCACCTTGACTTCACCTTCGGCCACCATCTGTTTGCCCCGACCGCCGCTGTCGGCGATGCCGGTCAGTTTTAGCAGGTCGCACAGTGCGATATATTCGCCGCGCAATTCAAATTCGACACGCTCCATTACTTGCCCTGACTGAGGAGGTAATCCTCGTAATTGCCGTGGAAATCGACGATGCCGTCGGTGCGCATTTCCAGGATGCGGGTGGCCAGTGAGCCAACAAATTCGCGGTCGTGGCTGACGAAGAACAGCGTGCCTTTGTATTTTTCCAGTGCGCTGTTGAGCGCCTCGATGGATTCCATGTCCATGTGGTTGGTGGGCTCGTCCATCAGCAGCACGTTGTGCCTGCCCAGCATCAGCTTGCCAAACAACATGCGGCCTTGTTCGCCGCCGGAGAGTATTTTGACCGACTTGCTGATGTCGTCGCCAGAGAACAATAAACGCCCGAGCGTGGCACGCATCACTTGATCGTCGTCGCTGGGGCGACCCCAGTATTGCATCCAGT
>JAYUCZ010000062.1:0-2013 GCA_043740065.1 Thiobacillaceae bacterium
GGAGTACTCCTGCAATAACTGTTCGAGTAGTTCCAGGGTGTCGATGTCGAGGTCGTTGGTGGGTTCGTCCAGCACCAGCACGTTGGCGGGGCGGGCGAACAAACGGGCTAACAGTAATCTGTTGCGCTCGCCACCGGACAGGGCGGATACCTTGGCGCGGGCGCGTTCGGGTGGAAATAAAAAGTCTTCCAGATAGCCGATGACGTGGATGCGACGACCCGCGATTTCCACAAAGTCGGAGCCGGGCGAGATGGTGTCGATGAGCGTGGCGCTGTCGTCAAGCACGTTGCGGAATTGGTCAAAATACGCAACCTGTAAATTAGTGCCGCGTTTGACGTTACCGCTGTCTGGCTGCAACTCGCCGAGGATAAGTTTGATGAGCGTGGTTTTGCCCGCGCCGTTGGGGCCGAGCAGACCGATTTTGTCGCCGCGCAGCAAGGTGGTGGAAAAGTTGTCGATGAGGGTGCGGGTGGGAATGGCGTAACTCACCTCCATCAACTCGGCGACGATTTTGCCGGAGCGGTCGCCGGAGTCGAGGTTAAAGCCAACTTGCCCCAACTGATTGCGCCGTGCTTCGCGTTGTTTGCGCAAATCTTCCAGGCGGCGCACGCGGCCTTCGTCGCGGCAGCGCCGGGCTTGCACGCCTTTGCGTATCCAGGCTTCTTCCTGTTTCCAGAATTTGTCGAACTTGCTGTTGTGGACGGCTTCTACTTCCAGTTGTTCGGCTTTTTTAATTTGATAAGCACTGAAGTTGCCGCTGTATTCGCGCAGTTGACCACGGTCGAGTTCGACAATACGGTTAGCCACGGCATCCAGAAATTTACGATCGTGGGTAATGAAAAACAAGCCGCCCTGAAAATCGCGCAGCACGTTTTCCATCCATTCGATGGCGGCAAAATCCAGGTGGTTAGTGGGTTCGTCCAGCAGCAATAATTCCGGGTCGCCTGCCAGCGCACGCGCCAGCGCGACGCGCTTTTTTTGCCCGCCAGAAAGATTTTCCACCAAGGCATCGGCAGATAGTCCCAAGCGTTCCAGCACTTCTTCGACTCTTTGGTTAAGCCGCCAGCCGTCCTGCATTTCCAGCTCGTGGGTAATCTCGGCAAATTCTTCGTGGGCGGTTTCGTCGCCTTCGGCCATGCGATGAATCACCGCGTGATAGGCGGTGAGCAGTTTTTGCGCTTCGCCCACGCCTTCGGCCACCGCCTCATACACGCTATGCCCCGGCTCAAACTGCGGCTCTTGTGCAACCCATGCCACGCGCAGCGCGGGTTTCTTCCAGACATTGCCGCCATCCGGCTTGCTGTCGCCGGCGATGAGTTTCATCAGGCTGGATTTACCTGCGCCGTTGCGACCGATCAGGCCGATGCGCTGACCAGCATCAATCACCAGCGATGCGCCGTCCAAGAGCGGCCAGTGACCGTAGGCGAGTTCGAGTTTGTCGAGAATTACTAAAGGCATAGGGAATTAACAAAGAGGACAGGAGGACAGGAGGAACACCACGAGGTTTCCCTCCTGTCCTCTTGTACGCCTTGTTCGTTGGGTTTCAGAATCGCTATTTTACTAGCGCAAGCCGGGGTTGCTGAATTTCTTCTTGTGCGGCTTGTTGTGCGGGGATCAAACGCTCGGCGGGGAAGATGGCCGAGAAGGTGCTGCCTTTGCCGGGAATGCTCTGGATGTCGAGCCTTGCGCCGTGGCGGGTGAGGATGTGTTTGACGATGGCCAGCCCCAGCCCGGTGCCGCCGGTTTCGCGTGAGCGCGACTGATCGACGCGGTAGAAGCGCTCGGTCAGGCGCGGGATGTGTTCGGATGAAATACCTTCGCCAGTGTCGGTGACGGAAAATACCGGGTGGTCGTCCTGCTCAAACCAGCGCAGGGTAATTTGCCCGCCTTCCGGCGTGTAGCGCACGGCGTTGGACACCAAATTGGACAACGCGCTTTGCAATTCCTGCAAGCTGCCCTGCAACCACGCCTGGGAAGTCATTTCCATGCGAACAACATGGCGGTTGCGGCTGA
>JAYUCZ010000063.1:0-4901 GCA_043740065.1 Thiobacillaceae bacterium
ACCGCCGGAATTGCCGGGATTGATGGCGGCATCGGTCTGGATGAAGTTTTCGAAGGTATTGATGCCCAGATGGGTCCGCCCCAGCGCACTGACGATGCCCAGCGTAACGGTCTGGCCGACACCAAAGGGATTGCCGATGGCCAGCAACCAGTCGCCGACGCTTAGTTTGTCAGATAGGCCAAAGGTAATGGCAGGCAGGTTGCTGACGCTGATTTTTAGTACAGCCAGGTCAGTTTCAGGGTCTGCGCCAACGATTTTGGCGGGCAGCGTGCGGCCATCGGACAGGGCGATATGGATTTCATCCGCAGCATCGACGACATGGTGGTTGGTGAGGATATAGCCATTGGGACTGACGATGACACCCGAGCCCAGGTTGGAAACATGTTGCGGGGGCTGGTCGAAACGGTCGCCAAAGAAGTGGCGAAAAACCGGGTCTTCGGCAAAAGGGCTGCGCTGGCCACGGCTTTTTTTTCTGGTAAACACGTTGACCACGGCGGGTGTGGCGCGTTTGGCCGCGCCCGCAAAGGACTCGGTTGATCCGGATGGCGCGGCACCATTGCTTTGAAAAATGGTCAGCTTTGGTGAGCCGTCATCCCGCTTCCAGTGCAACAAGTCGGGTCTGAACAAGGCCAATACAAACAGCACGGCAAGCGCTACCGTGACGGCCTGTGCAAACAGTAACCAGTATTTCCGCATAGATTAGTGTTGGAATGGGTGTGGTTGGAATCCGTACAACACGAACTCAAAGGACATTCTAAAACGCTCTGGGCAGAATTGAATAGTTTTGCGCTTGGTTTGGGTTAAATCATGGTGTTATTCAGAATAATACGTGGCCGATAAAGACTTTTTTTTGTCCGGGCGTGTTGATGGCTTCCGAAGTGAATGCGATTTTGGGTAAAATCAGCGTTTTTTGAACCTAACCATATGCGTGTAACGCGAATGAGGTTGAAGTGATGAGCCAACAAGAACCAAATCGAGGGAGACGTAAATTTCTGGTAGCTGCCACGACTGGCATCAGTGTCGTTGGGGTCGCTGCCGTTGCATGGCCATTTTTATCCAGCATGATGCCAAGCGCACGCGCCAAGGCAGCAGGCGCACCGATAGAAGTGGATATCGGCAAAATCGAGCCGGGTTCGATGCTGGCCGTGGAATGGCGCGGCAAGCCGGTGTGGGTAGTCAACCGCAGCAAGGAAATGCTGGATTTGCTGGGCAAACATGACGATCAACTGATCGACCCAATGTCTGACGCGGCCATGCAACCCGCTTATAGCAAGAATGCGACGCGTTCTATCAAACCCGAGTATCTGGTTGCGGTGGGTATTTGTACCCACCTGGGCTGCTCACCCACCTACCGCAAGGAAATCGGCGCGTCGGACATGGGCACTGACTGGCCAGGCGGCTTCTTCTGCCCCTGCCACGGTTCCAAGTTTGATCTGGCGGGTCGCGTGTATAAAGGCGCTCCCGCGCCGGTGAATCTGGAAATTCCGCCGCACAAATATGTCAGCGACACTCTGTTGCTGATCGGCATCGACAGCGCCAACGATAGCGTAGGAGCTTGATCACAATGAACGCACTACAAAAACTCCTGGGTTGGGTCGATCAGCGCTTTCCGCTGACTGCCACCTACAAGGCGCATCTGTCCGAATACTATGCGCCCAAGAACTTCAACTTCTGGTACTTTTTCGGCTCGCTGGCGTTGCTGGTGCTGGTGCTGCAAATCGTTACCGGCATTCTCCTGACCATGCATTACAAACCTGATGCGTCGCTGAATAACGCGGGCGTGCCGGTGGCGTTTGCCTCGGTTGAATACATCATGCGCGATGTGGAATGGGGCTGGCTGATCCGCTATCTGCACTCCACCGGCGCATCGGCGTTTTTCGCTGTGGTGTATCTGCACATGTTCCGTGGCTTGATCTACGGTTCGTACCGCAAGCCGCGCGAGCTGATCTGGATTTTTGGCGTGCTCATCTATCTGGCGCTGATGGCCGAAGCCTTCATGGGCTATTTGCTGCCGTGGGGACAAATGTCCTACTGGGGTGCGCAGGTGATCGTGAACCTGTTCGCCGCCGTGCCGTTTATCGGTGAAGACTTGTCTTTGTGGATACGCGGCGACTACGTGGTTGGCGACGCGACGCTTAACCGCTTCTTTGCATTCCACGTGATTGCCTTGCCGCTGGTATTGCTGGCGCTGGTAGCCGCGCATCTGGTGGCGCTACACGAAGTCGGCTCCAACAACCCGGATGGCATTGAAATCAAGAAACACAAAGACCCGGTCACGCATATTCCGTTGGATGGCATTCCTTTCCATCCGTATTACACCGTCAAGGATATTGTTGGTGTAGTGGTGTTTTTGATGGTGTTTTCGGCAATTGTGTTTTTTGCGCCGGACATGGGCGGCTACTTTCTGGAAGCCAACAACTTCGTCCCCGCCGACCCGCTGAAAACGCCCGAGCATATCGCCCCGGTCTGGTACTTCACGCCTTATTACGCCATTTTGCGGGCAGTGCCGCCGTTGTTTGGCTCACAGTTCCCCGGCGTGCTGTTGATGGGCGTTTCCGTGATGGTTTTCTTTGCGCTACCCTGGCTGGACAAAAGCCCGGTCAAGTCCATCCGCTATCGCGGTCCCATTTTCAAGTGGTTCCTGGCGGCGTTTGTGGTGTCCTTCATCGGCTTGGGCTGGCTCGGTATTCTGCCGGCAACGCCGATGTACACCTGGTTTGCACGGATTCTGAGCGTGGTGTATTTCGCGTTCTTCTTCCTGATGCCCTGGTACACCAAAATCGACAAAACCAAACCCGAACCGGAAAGGGTGACCGGCTAATGAAACTGATCAAACAACTTTTAGCGGTACTGGCTTTCGCGCCAATGATGGCTGTTGCCGGGGGCGGTGCGCAGGTTCAACTGGATGCCGCGCCGGTCAACCCGTCTGACCAGGCCTCGCTGCAGCGCGGTGCAAAATTGTTCGTCAACTATTGCCTGAGCTGTCATTCGGCCAGCTACATGCGCTACTCGCGCTTGCAGGACATCGGCCTTACCGAAGAACAGATCAAGGACAACTTGCTGTTCACCACCGAGAAGCTGGGCGACACCATGACGGTGGCGATGAAGTACACCGATGCCAAAGCCTGGTTCGGCGCATCACCGCCAGATCTGTCGGTGATTGCGCGTTCGCGCAGCGCAGACTGGTTGTACACTTACCTGCGTAGTTTTTACCGTGATCCTTCGCGCCCGACCGGCTGGAACAATACCGCCTTTGACAAGGTAGGTATGCCGCATGTGATGGCCGATTTGCAAGGCGAGCAGATTGCCCACTTTAGAAAGGAAGTGAATCACGAAGGCAAGGAACATGAAGTGTTCGAACGCTTTGAGCTGGTCAAGCCGGGCAGCGTTTCACAGGCCGAGTTTGATACCATGACCGGCGACTTGGTGAACTACCTAGCCTGGATGGCAGAACCCGCCAAGCAAAAGCGTATGCGTATCGGTTTGCTGGTGCTGGCCTTCCTGGGCATTTTCTTTGTGATTGCCTACTACCTGAAAAAGGAATTCTGGAAAGACATACACTAAGCCTGTCTGTCAGATGTGCGCGTGAGCCGGACACATGTGTCCGGCTTTCGCCTTTATAAGCTTTACTATTTAACGGGGACAAAACCCATGATGAGACTTTACTCAGGTACCACCTGCCCATACAGCCATCGTTGCCGCATTGTGCTGTTTGAAAAGGGCATGGATTTCGAAGTGATCGATGTTGATCTTGGTAACAAGCCCGAAGACCTCGCGGTCATCAATCCCTACAACAA
Organism: Thiobacillaceae bacterium; assembly: GCA_043740065.1. Taxonomy (GTDB): domain Bacteria; phylum Pseudomonadota; class Gammaproteobacteria; order Burkholderiales; family Thiobacillaceae; genus UBA6918. The sequence goes on from JAYUCZ010000063.1 coordinate 3,798, forward strand.
GGTGCCAGTGCTGGCCGAACGCGAATTGGTGCTGTACGAAGCCAATATCATCAACGAGTACATCGACGAGCGTTTCCCCCACCCGCAATTGATGCCGCCTGACCCGGTCATGCGCGCCCGTGCGCGTCTGGTACTGCACAATTTTGAGAGCGACCTGTTTGCGCACGTCAACATTCTTGAACATGGCGCACAAAAGGCAGCAGATGCTTCGCGCATTGCGATTCGCGACAGCCTGACGCAACTGACCCCGATTCTGGAGCGCCAGAAATTCCTGATGGATGACGATTTCTCGATGCTGGACGTAGCGATTGCTCCGCTGCTTTGGCGTCTGGAACATTACGACATCCAGTTACCAAAACAGGCCGCAGCGGTGCTGAAATACCGCGAAAGGCTGTTCTCGCGTCCGGCTTTTTACGATGCGATGACCCCGACCGAAAAGGCCATGCGCAAATAAGTGGAAGCCATGCTATCAACGCGTCCCTACCTTATTCGGGCAATCCACGAATGGTGCATGGATGCGGGTTTCACGCCGCATATCCTGGTTCAGGTCAACGAACACACCCGCGTTCCCGTCGGCCACGTCAAGGACGGTCAGATCGTCCTGAATGTGGGTGGCAATGCGGTGCGTGGCCTGTTAATCGACAACGACTGGGTACAATTCTCCGCCCGTTTTTCTGGTAAATCGCAGGAAATTATCGTACCCATCAACCGCGTCGCGGCGATTTTTGCACGTGAGAACGGGCAGGGCATGCACTTCGAAGTGCTGGAAGCGGGAGCGGCTGTAAGCGGAGAAGTTTCCGCTTTGCCTTCCGGCGATCCCCCACCAGAACCACCCAAAGGCCGTCCTCAGCTTAAGGTGGTCAAGTAAATTCTGCGGCTGTAAATTCGCTGCTGTGAACTGGTGTGGCTAGTCGCAGTTTCCAGTAGAATGCCGCACTTCAAAATGCCGCTTTAGCTCAGGGGTAGAGCAACCGCCTTGTAAGCGGTAGGTCGTCAGTTCGAATCCGACAAGCGGCACCAAATTCATGGCTGGCCGGGCGATTTTTTGTAAGGCCCTTCCAGTTCGCTCACATAGCACTCGGTGGCGCGCCCTTCGCGCTGCAA
>JAYUCZ010000064.1:0-11428 GCA_043740065.1 Thiobacillaceae bacterium
GCGGCCTTGTACAAGCGCGGCGCGGTTTCCAGATTGTGGTTCATTACGTCCGGTGGGGCGGTAGCCAGTTCTTCTAACGCGACATCGAGACGGCCACGAAAATCCGGGGTCAGAATTTCAATTTTTGTCGCGGGCGACAGTTCACGCACGGCGCGGATGCAGTCGGCAAAATGCTTCGCGCCGCCGTCGCGCAGGTCGTCTCTATCCACGCTGGTAATCACCACATATTTCAACCCCATCGCGACGATGGTGTCGCCCAGATGTTTGGGTTCCTCGACATCCGGCGGCAATGGTTTGCCGTGGCCGACATCGCAAAACGGGCAACGCCGGGTACATAAATCGCCCAAAATCATGAAGGTCGCCGTGCCATGCGCAAAACATTCGCCCAGATTGGGGCAGGAGGCTTCCTCGCATACGGTGTGCAACTTGTTTTCGCGCAGGATTTCCTTGAGCCTGAGAACTTCCGGGCTGTTGGGCGATTTGGCGCGGATCCAGCCGGGCATTTTCAGCTTGGGGCTAGGCACGATCTTGATGGGAATGCGCGAGGTTTTTGCCTCGCCCTTGTGCAGTTTTACGTCGGCCACAAAATAATCAGTGAGAAAAATCAATCGCTTATTTTACCGCCAACCCACACGAGCCGACGATGTTCTATACAGAAAGTCGGCATTGCCGACAAAGGAGAATCAAGATGGAACTGCATATTTCAGATTTTTTGGTGCATGTGGGCGAGAACCTGTCGCCCGAGGAGCAATGCGGGCTGGAAGATCATGTGCGGGATCAGTCCTGCGTGGTCAGCGCCGGGTTTTCGATGCACCATCAGCACCTGATGATGGTGGCCTACGATGCCGACTGCGGTACTGCGCATGACATCCTGTGCCGGGTGCGCGACAAGGTTACGCGCGCGGAAATGGTCGGGCTTTAGTAACTTAGCCGCCGATTTGTTCGGCCAACCTGGCGGCCAGACGTGTGCCAAGTTCGTCGGCTGTTTCCTGAACCCCCAAGCTTCGCGTTTGGGTCACGTTCATGCCCGGATAACCGCAGGGGTTAATCAGCGCAAACGGCGACAAGTCCATATCCACATTCAACGCCAGGCCGTGATAGCTGCGGCCTTGCTTGATGCGCAAACCCAGCGCGGCAATTTTCGCACCTTTCACATACACACCCGGCGCGCCGGTTTGGCGTTCGGCCTGCACGCCGGATTCGGCAAGCAAATCAATCACCGCCTGTTCCATGCGAGAGACCAACCCCTTTACTCCATAGCCACGCCGCTTCAAATCCACCAGCACATAAATCACCACTTGCCCCGGGCCGTGATAAGTAATTTGCCCGCCTCGGTCGATGGGGATAACGGGAATATCGGTCGTGCGTAGCAGATGTTCCGGCTTGCCCGCCTGCCCCTGAGTGAACACGGGAGGATGCTCCAGCACCCAGAGTTCATCCGGTGTTGAGTCATTGCGTGCGGCGGTGAAATCCTGCATGGCACGCCAGGTTGGTTCGTACTCCACCCGGCCAGAATGCCGTACAAGGATGCCACCCTGACCCCTGAATCCTGAATCCTGAACCCTGAAAGTCACAGCGCCATCTTGACATCAGGATGCGCCGTCAATGCCCGGTACAAGGCATCCAGTTGCGCTTTGGAAGTCGCACGGATGGTGCAGGTAATCGCCAGATAATTGCCTTTTCCGGAAGCGCGGATTTGCACAGTCGCCGCATCAAAATCCGGCGCATGGCTCTGCACCAGCGCCAGCATGGCGGACGCAAAATCTTCACGCGCCACGCCCATGATCTTGACGGGAAAATCGCAGGGAAATTCGAGCAGGGTGTCGTCCGGCATTTCTTTCTTCAGGGGACTTCTATAAATTCGCTTTTCGTCGTTCCAGACGTAGACGGGAACCTGATTAAATCAAACTTCCAGGTTCTTCAAGCCATCCGCATCCAGCACCCTGATGGTGCGCCCGCTGACTTCGATCAGCCCGGCATCGGACAACACATGCAAGACTCGGGAAAAAGTCTCCGGTGTCAGGTTCAGTTGCGAAGCCATGGTGTGCTTGGCGGCAGGCAATTCTACATCGTAACGCTTCAAGCCTTTTTCTGGCGCGTAGTGCTGCAACATGCAGGCAACCCGCCGTGCGCTTGAGCGCATGGAGCAGGCTTCCAGATTGCCGATCAACTCATGCAGCCTGATACTGATCCCGGCCAGCATTCTGCGTGCGAAACGGCAGTCTTTTTCCAGCAACTGATGGATCGCCTGTTCCGGAATATCCAGTATGTGGCTTTCCTGAACGGCCTGCGCATAAATCGGGTAAGGGCGTTCAAGAAACATCAGCGCCTCGCCGAATGATTCGCCCGGCTTGATGACTTCAAGCACTCGCTCCGTACCCTGCTCCGACGGGAAAGCCAGGTTGACACGACCGCTCAACAGCATGAAAAAACCATGTGGCCGGTCGCCTTTCTGGAACAGCACCTCTCCCTTTCCTGCCCATATTTCGCGAACGTGCAACGCCAGTTGCTCGATCAGCTCGGGCTCGATCAGATTGAACAAGGCCAGCTTGCGCAGCGTGTCTGTGTGGTCGGTTGTCGTTTTTGTCATCATGGCTATTCTCCTCCGGGATTGCCTATTTCGATACACCAAACACTAATCTACAAATCGTCATATTAATACCTTCATATATTAATATAAAAAACGAAATATTGATATACGTCAATGAAATTGCACCCCGAAACGTGGAATATGCCTAGCCTACAGAGGAGGCAGCAATGAACTATTCGGGCATTCTGGTGTTGGGCAAGCCGCAAAACATGGCTGATATCAGCCGGGCGTTGAACGCGCTGGACGGTGTTGATGTCTTCCAGCAAGAACCGAAAACCGGGCGCATCGTGGCGGTGCTGGAAGCCGAGAGCATCCAGGCCGAAACCGACTTGCTACGCACCATCAAGAGCCTACCCGGCGTGATGGCAGCCGAAATGGTTTACCACTATTTCGAGGACGATCAGCAAACCATCAGCCACATTCCCCCTGAACTCGACAACCTGCAAGGCCTGAGCGCTGTTCCACAGGCATTGCGGGGCAATTAAACCAATACCCAAAAGGAGACCATCATGCATTTATCTCGTCGCGAGTTTCTGAAGTCGTCGGTGGCTGCATCCACCGCAGCCACCATGGGCATGTCCCTGACGCAATTGGCCGAAGCCGCCGCCAGCGAGCTGGAAAAAGACTGGCAATGGGACAAAGGCGTGTGCCGCTTTTGCGGTGTCGGTTGCGGCATCATGATCGCCACCAAGGGCGGTCGCATCGTCGCCACCAAGGGCGACCCGAAAGCGCCGGTCAACAAGGGGCTTAACTGCATCAAGGGTTATTTCAACGGCAAAATCCTGTATGGCCAGGATCGCCTGACCCAGCCGCTGATGCGGATGACCGACGGCAAGTTCGACAAGAAGGGCAAGTTCGTCCCGGTAACATGGGATGCGGCCTTCGACGAAATGGAGAAGCAGTTCCGCAAGACCTATGCGGAAAAAGGCCCGACCGGCGTGGCCATGCTGGCTTCCGCGCAAAAGACCGTGCAGGAGGGCTATGCCTTCAATAAACTATTCAAGGCCGGCTGGCGTTCCAACCACATCGACCCCAACGCCCGCAACTGCATGGCCAGCGCGGTATCCGCCTTTTACAGCGTGTTCGGCACCGACGAACCATCCGGCAATTACGACGATATCGAGTACACCGATACGATGGTTTTATGGGGTGCCAACATGGCGGAAATGCATCCTATTTTGTGGTCGCGCATTTCCGACCGCAAGCTGTCGAACAAGGAAAAAGTTCGCATCATCAATCTGTCCACTTACCGCAACATGTCGTCCGATCTGGCTGATCTGGAAATCATCTTCAAACCCAACACCGACCTCGCCATCCAGAACTACATCGCGCGCGAAATCATCGCCCGCAATGCGGTCAACCAGGCGTTCGTCGACAAACATTGCGTGTTCGCCACCGGGCCTTACGACATCGGCTACGGCATGCGCGCCACCGACAAGTTTGCCTACCCCGCCGAGAAAGACACGCAGGCCAAGGAACTGCGGGTCAAGCTCGACAAATACGAGGCCATCGGCCAGCGCCGCAAGGAAGGCGAGGTGGTGGAGCAGAAAAGCACTGCCAATCCGGCGCGCCACTGGCTGATCAGCTTCGATGATTTCAAAAAGGGTGTCGAACCCTACACGCTGGATTTCGTCGCCGAACTGTCCAAGGGCGATGTCGACGAATCGCTCGACAGCTTCAAGGCCAAGCTGCAGGAACTGGCTGACTACTACATCGAAAAAGACCGCAAGGTGGTGTCGTTCTGGACGATGGGCTTTAACCAGCACCAGCGCGGCACCTGGGTCAACGAGCAGTGTTACATGAACCATCTGCTGCTGGGCAAGCAGGCGATGCCCGGCAACGGCGCGTTTTCGCTGACCGGCCAGCCTTCGGCCTGCGGCACCGCACGCGAGGTGGGCGTGTTCAATGCCCGCTTGCCCGCCGACCGCCTGATCGCCAATCCGGCACACCGGGAATACACGGAAAAGCAGTGGAAACTGCCGCCGAAAACCCTCAATCCCCACCCCGGTTCGTTCTACGCCAAGATCCTGCGCGACCTCGAAGACGGCGGCGTGAAATGGCTGTGGGTGGCGGTCAACAATCCGTTCCAGTCACATCCCAACGCCAACCACTGGATCAAGGCGGCGCGCGAGCTGGACAACTTCGTCATCGTTTCCGATGCCTATCCGAGCGTATCGGCCAAGGTGGCGGACGTGATCCTGCCGGCGGCGATGATTTTCGAAAAATGGGGCGACTACGGCAACGCCGAGCGCCGCCACCAGTCCTGGCGCGAGCAGGTGCCGCCGCCGGGACAGGCACGCGGCGACATCTGGCAGGCCATCGAGTTCTCCAAGCGCTTCAAGATCAAGGAATTCTGGGGCGAGCAGAAAGTGCCGGGGCTGAAAGTCGAAGGCTACGAAGACGGCAAGCTGCCCAGCATCCTGGACGAAGCGGTGAAGATGGGCTACTCGCCCGAGGACAGCCTGTACAAGGTACTGTTCGCTACCCCCGACAACATGAAGTACAAGTGGCCGGATGCCGCAGTATCAAAAGGCCGCGACAACCATGTCGCCAACCTGCTGGGCGATGGCTGGTTTCCGGAAAAAGCGCTGTGGCAGGAATACGTGCCGTTCGGTCGCGGGGTCGGCAAGGATCTGGCCGACTTTGACGTGTATTACCGCGACGACGTGCGCGGGCTGAAATGGCCGGTGCTGCAAAAAGACGGCAAGTGGGAGGAAACCCACTGGCGCTTCAACGAAAAGTACGACCCCTACGTCAAGAAAGGCGCGGGATTCGAGTTTTACGGCAAGCTGTTCAAGTCCATCCCCAGCGGCAATCTGGACGAGGTGACCGACCCCAAGCCGGTTTCTGTGGCGGGCAAGGCCAAAATTTTCTTCCGCCCCTACGCCGCGCCGGCCGAGCAGCCCGATGCCAACTACGACCTGTGGTTCTGCACCGGTCGCGTGCTGGAGCACTGGCACACCGGCACCATGACCCGGCGCGTGCCGGAACTGCACCGCGCCGTACCTGCCGCCGTGCTGTGGATGCACCCGGCGGACGCGGAAAAGCGCGGCATGAAGCGCAACGATCTGGTGTGGGTGGAGTCGCGTCGCGGCAAGGTCAAAATCCGCGTCGAAACCGGTGGCCGCAACACCATGCCCAAGGGTACGGTGTACGCGCCATTCTTCGACGAAGGCGTGTTCGTCAACAAGGTGGTGCTGGACACGGCTTGCCCGATTTCCAAGGAAAGCGATTACAAGAAGTGCGCGGTAAAGGTTTATAAAGCGTGAGGGATCAGGGATCAGGATTCGGGGGTCAGGGGTGGTGCGGCCTTGGCCGCGCTTGTTAAGTTAAGCGCGAAGCACATTCCCTGACCCCTGAATCCTGAATCCTGACCCCTGAATCCCGACCCCTGGTTAGCCATGGAACAGAAGCGGCGTGAATTTCTCACCAAAACCACACAGGGCGCAGCACTTGCAGCCTGTGGCGGGTTGCTGTGGGCACATCTGCTGCGCCAGGAAGCCTCCGCCTCGATGCTGGCATTGCGTCCACCGGGCGCATTGCCAGAGCAGGATTTTGCCGCGCAGTGCATCAAATGCGGCCAGTGCGCCAATGCCTGCCCTTACGACACGCTGAAAATGGCTACCGCCGGTAGCGCCGTGCCGATTGGCACACCGTATTTCGAACCGCGCACTATCCCCTGTTACATGTGCCCGGACATCCCCTGTATTCCGCCCTGTCCGACGGGTGCGCTGTCGAAAACGCTCAAGGACATCAACAAGTCGCGCATGGGGCTGGCGGTCATTGACGAGGAAAACTGTCTGTCCTGGCTGGGCCTGCGCTGCGAGGTGTGTTACCGCGTTTGCCCGGTCAAGGGCAAAGCCATTACGGTAGAAAACCACCCGCGCAAGATCAGCAAACATGCGATGTTTGTACCGCTGATGCATGCCGAACACTGCACCGGCTGCGGCTTGTGCGAACAGGCTTGCCCAACCCAAACCGCCGCCATCCGCATCGTTAACCCGTCGCTGGTGCAGGGAAAAATCGGCGATCACTACCGCCTGGGCTGGAAGCAAGAAGATGCCATCACGCAGAACTTCGTGCCACCGCCCGCCTCTTCCCCTTCAAATGTGGAACCGCCCGCGCCAAAAACCGCGCCCGGCATGGATGTGCTGAATCAGGGGGTTGACTACTGATGATGCCGACCTCCAACCAAACCGCCAATAGCTTCACCAGGCCACCCATCCGCCCCTATGTGCTGCCGTCCTCGCTGGGCGGAAAGCTCCGGGATTGGCGTTACCTGATCTTGCGTCGCGCAGTGCAGCTTGGCCTGTTGATTCTGTTCTTTGGCACGGCACGTTATGGATGGGAAATTGCCGGCCAGCCGCTGCTGCCCGGCAACCTGTCCGCATCCGAGTTGTTGGGCGTGATTCCCATGGCCGATCCGTTTGCCGTATTGCAACAGCTACTGACATGGCACGTACTGGACTCCGAAGTTCTTATCGGCGCGGCCATTATTCTGGGCATTTATGTCCTGCTGGGCGGACGCACATTCTGTGCCTGGGTTTGTCCCGTCAACCCGATTACCGATGCGGCGGGCTGGCTGCGTGCGCGTCTGCGTGTGGCGGATTTTCTGCGCGGAGATTTTTTACATGCATCGCGCAGCATCCGCTACTGGGCGCTGATTGTTGCGCTGGTTTTGTCCGGTTTGCTGGGCGTGGCCGCGTTCGAATGGGTCAGTCCGATTTCGATGCTGTATCGCGAATTGATCTATGGCGTTGGTTTTGGGCTAACCGCCGTCGCTGGCATCTTTCTGCTGGATTTTCTGGTCATCAAGCATGGCTGGTGCGGACATCTCTGCCCGCTCGGCGCGTTTTACGCGCTGCTCGGAAAAACTGCCTTGCTGCGCGTGCGCTTTGACGACAGCACCTGCACCCATTGCGCGGAATGCGTGCGCGTCTGCCCCGAACCCAAGGTGCTGGATTTCAGGCAGGCCGCAGAAAACGGCATGCTGATGTCGGGCGAATGCACCAATTGCGCCCGTTGCATCCCGATCTGTCCGGAAGACAGCCTGAGTTTTGGAATAAGACCTTTCATCAAGCAACACAACCTCAACGCATCACAACAGGCAAGGAGATCAGCATGAAACACAGCGCCTCAATAATCGGCATCGGCATCGTCGCAATCATCACCGCCGCCTGCGCCACCGCCTCTAAACCAGTGGCAGACAACGAGATCGGGCTATCAAAGACCAGCGTATTCGAGGATCCCAGTCCCAGTGTTTTTGAATACCCGAAAACCGAACCTTCGGCGGCCACTGCGTTGCCGCGCTCCTGGGCCGATGCCCCGCCGCAGATCCCACACAAAACCGAGCAGTTCATGCCGATTACCACCAACAAAAACATGTGCATCGTCTGCCACGACAAACCGGGCATGATGGGCAAAAAAGTGAAAGGCATCGCCACCGCCATGCCGGAATCGCATTACAACAAGGTGGACGCGCGCTGGGAACGCTCAAACGCCCGCTTTAACTGCACCCTATGCCACGCGCCGCAGGCCAACGTAAACGATCTGGTCGGCAACACTTTCAAGCCTGAATGATTTTAAGAACCGTGTTTTAACCACGAAGGACACAAGGGACACAAAGGACAACGAGATTTGTGTTCCTTTGTGTCCTTCGCGTCCTTTGTGGTTCAACTGTTTTTACAAAATAATTGCCCGTTTGTAGGCTTGGTAAAGTTCGATCATGCGCCGGTACTGCGGCCCCGGTGCGCCGCCGCCGACCGGCTGTCCGTCCAGCATGACGATGGCCTGCACCTCGCGCCCGGATGAAGTCAGCCACAGTTCATCCGCAGCACGTACTTCGGCCTCGGCAATATCGCGCACCTCGACCGGCAGCTTGTTAGCCGTTGCCAGTTCCAGCACCAGATCGTAGGTAATGCCGGGCAGCACGCGATGGTCTTTGACGGGCGCGAGAATCACGCCATTTTTTACCACAAAAATATTCGAGGCCGCACCTTCGGTCAGCACGCCACCATGCTCATCGCGGCGGAACAGAATGCATTCCACGCAACCGGCTTCGACGGCTTTTTGTTTGGCAAGCACATTCGGCAGCAGGTTCAATGTCTTGAGGTCGCAACGCCCCCAGCGTATATCTGCGGTTGATACCGCGCAAATGCCATGTTCCATGTGTGCCGGGTCGGGCGGGTTCATGGGGTTGCTAATGACCAGCACGGTAGGTGATGTGTTTTTTGGGAAGGCATGATCGCGCGGCGCAACGCCACGCGTAATCTGCACATACACGGACTGATCGTTTGCCGCTTGCAAGCCGATCATGCGGGTAATCAGCGCAATCCATTCTTCATCGCGCAGGGGGTTGGGCAGACGGATGCCGTCCAGGGTGTGTTGCAAGCGCCGCAGGTGCTCGGCCAATCTGAATGGCTGGCGGGAGAACACCGGAATCAACTCATACGCGCCATCGCCCAGCATAAAGCCGCGATCCAGCACCGAGACGCTGGCTTGTTCCAGCGGCAGGTACTGGCCATTGAGATAGACTGTCTGGCTCATTTCCAGCTCATTTCCACAGCAGGCGCAAACTATCCCAGAAGCGCCCAAACCATCCGGCCACAGACACTTCTTTCAACGCAACCATCGGGTAGTCGCCGACGACTTTCCCATCCAGCGTAATGCGCAGCGTGGCCAGCGTCTGGCCGTACTTGACCGGCGCAATATAAGGCTGGCGCGAAATAATCTGCGCCTTCACCCGGCTTGCCGCGCCCTTGCTGAACGTCAGCGAGAAATCCTTGACGAAACCAATCGGGATTTCGCTACCCGCGCCCTTGTAAATTGGCAACACGGCAACCGGTTTGCCAGCGGCGTAATAACGGATGGACTCGGTTTGCAGAAATCCGTAATTCAATAATTGCTGCGCGTACATGGCGCGGTCTTCTTCAGAGCGCGCACCCAGAATAGTTGAAACCAGGCGTCGCCCATTGCGCTCGCTGCTGGCAATCATGCAATAACCAGCCGACTGGGTATGCCCGGTTTTAACCCCATCCACCATGGGGTCGCGCCATAACAGGCGATTGCGGTTTTGCTGGGTAATGCCACCAAAGGCAAATTCGCGGCGCGAAAAATAGCGTTTGTACGCCTCCTTGTGGTTGCTGATTAGCAAGGCTGCCAGCCGGGTCAAGTCCCGTGCGGTGCTGGTGTGTTGCGGGTGCGGAAGCCCGGTCGCATTCATGAAATGCGTCGAAGCCAAGCCGAGTTTTTTTGCCTGGGCATTCATTTTCGCCACAAAACCCGCTTCGCTTCCACCCAGTGCCTGCGCCAGGGTCAAGGCTGCGTCATTGGCAGACTGGATAATCAGTGCGGACAATAAATCCTCCACGCTGATTTTCTGACCGGCCTTGGCAAACATGCGCGAGCCGACGGCAGCGGCGGCATGGTCGCTCACCGTCAAACTGTCTGCCAATTTCAGTTCGCCGCTCTTCAACGCATCCAACACCAGATAAGCCACCATCAACTTGGTTAGCGAAGCGGGCTCCAGCTTGCGATCCGCGTTTTCCTCCGCCAGCACCTGCCCGCTGGACATATCCAGCAGCAGCGCGGCCTTGGCCTCTACTTTTGGCGGTGGTGGCGGCAGGCCGACGTTTGCCCAAACTGCGGCTGACAGGCTCGCGCCCAAGACAAAAAGTAAAAGTTTTTTCATTCGTTGGATTTCGTTCGATAGGTTCAATAGCGCGTCTTAAGCGCTTCGATGCCGAGCGCCGTTCGGCTCTTGTCCGCCCAGATGGTGGCTTCGCCTTCGCTGGCAAACGGCCCCAGGCTGACCCGGTGCAGTTCTCCGGCCAGTGCCACGCGTGAGAGTTCGGGCGTAATCCCCAGAATTTCACGTGCGCGCTGCAAAAGCTTTTCTGCGTTGCCTGGCTGACCAAACGCACCCATCTGCACAAAATAACCTGGCTGTGGCATGGATGCCGCATCTGCTGTGGCGGGCTTTTGGGGGTCGAGGTTTTTTGCCTCGGGGTTTTTTGCATCGAGACTCTCTACCCGCACCCGCCCGCTGCCATTGCCAACTACGCCCAACTTGTAGGCTGCGGTATAGGACAGGTCTATCACCCGGTCGCTGTGGAAAGGCCCGCGATCATTGATGCGCACCACGACCGATTTGCCATCCGATTTGCCATTGCCAAGCGATGTCACGCGCACATAACTGGGGATGGGCAAGGTGGGATGCGCGGCGGTCATGCCATACATATCATAGGTTTCGCCAGACGCGGTGGGCTTGCCGTGATAGCGCCGCCCATACCAGGAAGCCACGCCCTCCGTTTGGTAGCGACCGGCTTCAGTCATGGGTATGTACTGGCTGCCCAGCGCCTTGTAAGGCCGGTTGGCGTAACGATGCAAAGGCTCGACGCGGGGAATGGCATCTGGAATAGCCAACAGATCGGCGGGCGGATTGTCGCCGGGGCCATCGTCCAGATAGTAGCCACCGCCGCGTGTGGCGGGCGCACTGGCGGGCTTTGCGACTTGCGGAGTCTGTTTGATACGCGAGCCGGACGAGCATCCCGCCAGCCAGCCCAACACACAAAAGATGATGAGTGCGCGACGCATCATCCTAGAAACCGCAGTTGGACGTATTCGAGTGTGCGGTTTTCGGGTTGTCTGGCAAGGCACGATGAGGCGCATGGCCTCTCCCTGCAACGAAGAGCAACGCGGCCAGGCGACCCGAAAACCGTGCAATCGGGTGCGTAGCGTTCTCACCCGACTGGTGAAGCTGCGCGTGACACTGAAATTCAATATCCATGAGGTTCTCCATGCGTTTGTAAGCGGTCAACTACGGTTTTTAGGATCGAG
>JAYUCZ010000065.1:0-4894 GCA_043740065.1 Thiobacillaceae bacterium
CTGTGTGACTCGGGTTTGCAGGAAGCCTTGCTCGAAGCAGCGCGCTCCAAGCCCCTGCTCGGGGTATGCGTGGGTGAGCAAATGCTGTTTGACTGGAGTGAAGAAGGCGAGTTGGAGGGTGGCACCCAGGGGCTGGGTTTGCTGCCGGGTAAAGTCATCCGGTTTCAGCTTGACCAGCAGTTGCAGGAAGACGGCTCACGTTTCAAGGTGCCGCAAATGGGCTGGAACCAGGTCAGCCAAACGGCTTCCCATCCCTTGTGGAACAATATTGCCGACCACAGTTATTTTTATTTTGTTCACAGTTATTATGCGACGCCGCAAAATCCTCTTCATACAATGGGGGAAACTCGCTATGGCGCGCCGTTTAGCTGCGCAGTGGGGCGGGACAATATTTTCGCTACCCAGTTTCACCCGGAAAAGAGCGCCGCCGCCGGATTGCAGCTATACAGGAATTTTGTTTCCTGGAAGCCCTGATGTCATTTACCTCTTCTAACCTTCATTAAGCTATTAACCGGCCATGCTGCTCATTCCTGCCATCGACCTCAAAGACGGTCACTGTGTTCGCCTGGAGCAAGGCGAAATGGATCGCGCCACTGTTTTCTCGGAAGACCCCGCCGCCATGGCGCGGCATTGGGTAAAACAGGGCGCGCGCCGTTTGCATCTGGTTGACCTGAACGGCGCGTTTGCCGGCAAGCCCATCAACGAAGCCGCTATCAAGGCCATCGTCGAAGAAATGGGCGACGAAATCCCCGTGCAACTGGGTGGCGGCATCCGCGATCTGGACACCATCGAACGCTATCTGGATGACGGTATCCGCTACGTTATTATCGGCACGGCGGCGGTCAAAAATCCCGGCTTTTTGCACGAAGCCTGCGACGCATTTCCCGGTCATATCATCGTTGGCCTGGATGCCAAGGACGGCATGGTGGCGGTGGATGGCTGGTCGAAAGTGACCGACCACGATGTCATTGATCTGGCTAAACGTTTCCAGGATTACGGCGTGGAAAGCGTGATTTACACCGACATTGGCCGCGATGGAATGCTCTCTGGCGTAAACACCGAAGCCACCGTCAAACTCGCACAAGCCTTGCATATTCCGGTGATTGCCAGCGGCGGCATTACCAATCTGGACGACGTGCGCAACCTGTCTGCGGTGGCTCATGAAGGCATCATGGGCGCGATTACTGGCCGTGCTATTTATCAGGGCACGCTGGATTTTGCTGCTGCGCAAAATTTAGCCGACGAACTCGCTGGCAAGGTTTACGGCGTTTAATGCTCGCCAAACGCATCATTCCCTGTCTGGACGTAACCGCTGGCCGCGTGGTCAAGGGCGTTAACTTCGTCGAGCTGAAAGACGCGGGCGATCCGGTTGAAATCGCCAAGCGCTACAACGATGCGGGCGCGGACGAACTGACCTTTCTGGACATTACCGCCACCTCGGATGACCGCGATCTGATTCTGCACATTATCGAATCCGTGGCCGAGCAGGTGTTTATTCCCCTGACGGTGGGCGGCGGCGTGCGCAAGGTGGAAGATGTGCGCCGCTTGCTCAACGCGGGTGCGGACAAAGTCGGCATCAACACTGCCGCCGTGACCAATCCGCAACTGGTGGCGGATGCTTCCGGTTACTTTGGCTCACAGTGCATTGTGGTGGCGATAGACTCCAAGCGCGTCGGCGATCACTGGGAAATTTTTACCCACGGTGGGCGCAAAGCTACCGGGCTTAATGCGGTGGAGTGGGCAATAAAAATGCAGGAAATGGGCGCAGGCGAATTGCTGCTGACTTCCATGGATAGAGACGGCACCAAAAGCGGCTTTGATCTGGAACTGACCCGCGCGATTTCCGATGCGGTGGACATTCCCATCATCGCCAGCGGCGGTGTCGGCAACTTGCAGCACCTGGTCGATGGCGTTAAACAAGGCCACGCCGACGCGGTGCTGGCCGCGAGTATTTTCCACTTTGGCGAATACACCGTGGACGAAGCCAAGCGCTACATGAAGCAGCATGGCGTGGAGGTCAGATTATGAGTTGGCTCGATGAAATCCGCTGGGGCGAAAACGGCCTCGCGCCCGCCATCGCGCAGGATGCTACTACCGGGCGCATTCTGATGGTGGCGTGGATGAACCGCGAAGCGCTGGAACTGACAGCAGCCAATGGCGAAGCCGTGTACTGGTCGCGCTCACGTAACAAGCTCTGGCACAAGGGTGAAGAATCCGGCCACGTGCAAACCGTGCGCGAAATCCGCCTCGACTGCGATGAAGACGTGATCGTGTTGCAAGTGGAACAACAGGGCGGCATTGCCTGTCATACCGGGCGTGAGAGCTGCTTTTATCGGGTGCTGAAAAATGGCGCGTGGACGGCGGTTGATCCGGTGTTGAAAGACCCTGAAGAAATTTACAAAAAATGAGCCAAGACATTCTCAAGCGTCTGACAGTAACCCTGGAAGCTCGCAAATCCGCCGCGCCTGATTCCTCCTATGTGGCCAAACTCCACGCTAAAGGCCTGGACGCGATCCTGAAGAAAATTGGCGAGGAAGCCACCGAAACCGTGATGGCGGCCAAGGATGGCCACAACGAAAAGATCATCTTTGAGGTGGCAGATTTATGGTTTCATACCCTGGTGCTGTTGTCGCACCAGGGCTTGAGTGCGCAGGATGTATTGAACGAGCTGGCACGGCGTGAAGGCGTATCTGGCATAGCCGAAAAAGCGTCGAGGAAATCATGAGCGACTGCATTTTTTGCAAAATAGTTGCCGGACAAATCCCCAGCAACAAAGTGTACGAAGACGAAGAGGTGCTGGCGTTCCACGACATTCACCCGTTCGCGCGTGTGCATTTTTTGATTATTCCTAAAGCACACATTGCATCACTTGCAGATTGCGCTGAAGAACATCAGGCCATTCTGGGTAAAATGCTGCTGTTGGCACCCAAACTTGCTAAAGAGCATGGGCTGGATGCCGGTTTCAAAACCTTGATCAACACCGGGCGTGGTGGCGGTCAGGAAGTGTTTCACATTCACGTTCACGTGTTTGGCGGCGGCGCGGCGGCTGCTTGATAGCCGTAAATAAATTACATTAGGAGACAGATATGGGAAGCTTTAGCATTTGGCACTGGTTGATTGTGCTGGCGGTGGTGCTGGTGGTGTTCGGTACCAAAAAACTGCGCAACATTGGTGGCGATTTAGGCGGCGCAGTTAAAGGTTTTAAAGATGCGGTAAAAACTGAAAGCACCAAGGTCGAAGACAAAAGCGAAGAACCCGGCCGCACGATTGATGTTGAAGTGAAGGACAAGCAGAACTCTTGATTGTGCTGGGTGGGACGGGGTAGCGGTGAGTGCATTCCTGTCGCTAACCCTTCCCCCTTTACCCTTCCTCCTTCACTGACATGTTTGACATTGGCTTCTCCGAACTTCTCGTTATTGGCGTGGTTGCCTTGTTGGTGATCGGCCCTGAGCGCATGCCCAAGGTGGCACGCACGGCGGGGCATTTGTTTGGACGTTTTCAGCGTTATGTCTCCACGATCAAGGCCGATATTGGCCGTGAAGTTGAACTGGATGAACTGCGCAAAGTCGGCCAAAACTTCAAGGAGTCGCTCGAACAGGCAGCGCAGGGTGTTGAATCCGGGGTCAAAGAAGCCGAGTTCAGCATGCGCGACGAAGTGGCGACGCATACGCAGCGGGTTTCTCAGGCGCTGGCCGATCTGGAACAGCACGACCCCATGTTGTCACCGGAAATTGGCAAGCTGCGTGCTAAGGCAGTTGAAGCACAACAAGTTGAGGCACAACAGGCCGAATCCATCGAGGCGGAACGCGTCGAGGCAGGATCAGAGCCTGAGGCGGTCGCGCCAGTTTCTGCCGGCAGTCAGTCCGAACTCGTGCTGGATGTGCCTGCAACAAACGGGAATGAAAAACCGGCATGAGCGACGTACCCGAAAAGCAAGACAGCTTTATTACCCACCTGATTGAATTGCGCGACCGGCTGCTACGTTCGGTGGTTGCCGTAATTCTGGTATTTATCGGCTTGTTTCCCTGGGCGAATGATCTTTACACCTTGCTGGCGCAGCCGCTGATTGCAAAATTGCCCCAGGGCAGCCAGATGATTGCCACGGGCGTGGTGTCCACCTTCTTTATCCCGGTTAAAGTCGCGATGATGACGGCTTTTCTCATCACTTTGCCGTTTGTCTTGTACCAAATGTGGGCGTTTGTTGCCCCCGGCCTGTATCAACACGAACGTAAACTGGGCATCCCCCTGCTGGTTTCCAGCGTGCTTCTGTTTTTTGTCGGCATGGCGTTCGCCTACTTTTTAGTTTTCCCTGTGGTGTTCGGGTTTCTGGCAGGCGCGACACCTGAAGGGGTGACTTTCGCGCCAGACATCGGCGAATATCTGGACTTTGTGATGACGCTGTTCATCGCATTTGGCGTTACGTTTGAAGTGCCGGTCGTGGTGATTCTGCTGGTGATTACCAATATGGTCACGGTAGAGAAATTGCGCGAAGTCCGGCCTTATGTGGTGGTCGGCGCATTCGTCATCGGCGCGATATTCACGCCGCCCGACATCATTTCGCAGTTTATGCTGGCCATGCCACTGTGGATTTTGTACGAGCTGGGCATCGTGATCGCGCAGTTCATACGCAAAATCAAGCCAGTTGAACCAACATCAATTTACCCCAGCGATTACAGACCCATGACAGACGCGGAAATGGAAGCCGAGTTTGATCTTCTGGAATCTGGAAAGAAAGCTGAAGACCCCAAGTAAACCGGATTGTTCATTCGCTTCTCTCAATATAAACAGGACACCCTAAATGGAGACACTCAAGTCAGGTAGCGACGTTTTGTTCATCTTGCTCGGCGCGATTATGGTGCTGGCCATGCATGCCGGTTTTGCCTTTCTGGAGCTG
>JAYUCZ010000066.1:0-4887 GCA_043740065.1 Thiobacillaceae bacterium
TCGATGGTGGTGGGGCTTGTCACGATTGCTGCTTTCCTGTTCTCGAAAGAAAAAAAAGAAATGGTGTGGACGCGCGAAACCGGGCTGCTGCTGATTTTCCTGGGATGGATGCTCATCACCACCTTGTTTGCCTTCTATCCGCAATTCGCCTGGGAGCAATGGGACAAGGTCTGGAAAATCCAGTTGATGATTTTCTTGACCGTGCTTCTGATCAACGACCGTCACAAACTGCACTGGCTGGTTTGGGTGATCGCATTGTCGCTGGGGTTCTATGGCGTCAAGGGTGGCATTTTCACCATTGTTAACGGTGGGGTTTACCGCGTGCAGGGGCCTGGCGGTACCTTTATTGCGGGCAACAATGAAATGGCGTTGGCGCTGGTGATGGTCATTCCGCTGATTCGTTATCTGCATCTGCAGGCCAAGCGGCAATGGGAAAAAATGGGGCTTGCCACTGCCATGGTACTGACAGGTGTGGCCGCTATCGGCAGCCAGTCACGCGGTGGGTTGGTCGCCATAGTGGCCATGGGCGTGTTCCTCTGGCTTAAGAGCCGCAACAAAATCGTCACAGGTTTCTACATGGTGATTGCCGTAGCCATCATGGCCTCAGTGATGCCGCAGGCATGGTATGACCGTATGAATACGATCAAGTCCTACCAGGAGGACAGCTCGGCGCTCGGTCGCATCAACGCCTGGCACACTGCCTTCAATGTCGCCAAGGATCGCATTACCGGCGGTGGGTTCGAAATGTTCCAGGGCCCCACCTTCCGTCAATACGCACCGGATCCCTATAGGGTTCACGATGTCCACAGCATCTACTTCGAGCAGCTCGGCGAACAGGGATTTATTGGACTGGGGATATTCATCCTGCTGGGATTGTTTACCTGGCTACGGGCGCAACAAGTCATTAAAACTTGTAAAAATGACCCGGAAAGAAAATGGGCGGCAGACCTCGCTGCCATGATACAAGTAAGTTTTATTGGTTATGCAGCAGGCGGCGCCTTCCTCGGCTTGTCTTACTTCGACCTGCCGTACCACCTCATGGCCATGATCGTGTTGACGGCGAAGTTTTCAGGTGTGCTGGACAAAACCGCGCCTGCAATGAACCCGGTGAAAAACAGCGTGCCGCCGCATCCGTTGAGCCAGTTTGATCATGAAGCCATCAGACGCCCTTGAATTGAAGCGAGCCGCCCCACGCTGCAGCGCGATGGCCTGGATGCCATCATTGAACTTACCTGGCGCACGAAAAGAACATGCACGCATCAAAGCTGATGATATCCACGAACAAACCCACCCGGCATGAGATTCCTGCCTGGTCATCAAATCGCTTGCTGGCAGGCAGGTGGCTTGATTGGGTCATGCTTACGCTCGCCGGTCTCGCATGGGTATCAACCCCCAAACTTCTCGCGCGCGGACTGGGTATTGATGGAGGAAACACGCAATACCTGATTGTGCTTGCCGGATTGACCGCTGGAGTCCTGCTTCTTGCACTCGCCACACGTCCGCCTTTCAAAGGGATGGGATTCAAGCTTATTTCGCAATGGCAACCGCCCTCACTCCTCGTCATCATTGCTGCAGGACTGGCACTCCGGCTGGTATGGGTACTGGCATTTCCTGCCTCCCCAAGCTCGGATGGCGCCACCTATCTTGGTCTGGCCGAGCGACTGCTGAACGAGGGCCGCTATGAAACAGCCGGCACGCGCGCCTATTGGCCGCCCGGGTATCCCTTCTTTCTTACCCCCTGGTTGTGGGTATTTAGTCCAAAACTTGCAGTCATTCTCAGCCAGCTTGCCCTCTATCTTGCGGGTGCTGTCGGATGTTACAAACTCGCCCAGATGCTATCTGGTGACCAGGCTGGCAGGCTTGCCGCCTTGCTTTTCTCGGTCTGGCCGAACCTGGTCGCACTGACGGGGACGCCCGAGAAGGAAGCGCTGATTCTGGCAATCCTCCCCTGGGTCTGCATTGGAGTCATGAGGCTACACATCCTGCCAATGGCGCTTGCAGGTTTGGCGCTGGGATTTGCCACGCTGGTGCAACCCTCGTTGCAATTCCTGTTGATTGCATTCGCCGTTCTGATCCCGATGCTCCATGGTTGGCGCAAGTTTCACGGGGCCATCTTGCTGGTCGTGTGCGCCGCGGTAGTCATCGCGCCGTGGACACTGCGCAATTACCAGCAATTCGGTCAGTTCGTTCTTGTCAGCACCAATGGTGGCGACAACCTTTATCGGGCCAACAATCCCCTGGCCGATGGCGGTTATACACTGAGAGGAGAGATTGATTTTTCGGCTTCTGATGAAGTCGAAAAGGATCGCGCAGCCAAGCAACACGCTATCGCATGGATTCAGCAAAACCCGGCCGATTTTCTCGAATTGGTTGTGGAAAAACAAATTCGCTTCATGGGCGATGATGCTGCGGGTTTGTACAACACGCTGAAGCGCGGCGAAGGCTCGGACAACTCAAACGTCTACCAGCTGTCCAAACTAGCCGCCAATGCCTGGTGGTTGGCCGTATGGCTGTTAATCGCCGCCATGGCCTGGTCATCACGCTACCAGATCGCTCCCTACAGGGTCACGGCGTGGTGCTGGCTCTATCTTTTTGTCCTGCACAGCGTGTTTGAATCCAGCGGAAAATATCACATCCCGATGTTGTGGGTTCTCTGCGTCTGGGCTGCCTGCGCAATTGCCGCACAAAATTCACAGAGAGTGAAATGAATATCCTTGGGCAATTCATCCGCTTTGCAGGCATTGGCGGTGTATGCACTGCGCTGCAATACCTTATTCTGGTGTTGCTCGTAACACTTCTCGATATCCATCCCGTCACTGCAAGCACGGCTGGATACATCCTCAGCGCCCTGTTGAATTATCAGCTCAACCGTGTTTACACCTTCCGTTCTGAAGCTGCCCACCTGCATGCTTTGCCCCGGTTTTTTGCTATCGCATTGGTGGGGCTGCTGCTGAATGCGGCCGTACTCGGATTCATGGTTTCTG
Source organism: Thiobacillaceae bacterium (assembly GCA_043740065.1). Classification (GTDB taxonomy): domain Bacteria; phylum Pseudomonadota; class Gammaproteobacteria; order Burkholderiales; family Thiobacillaceae; genus UBA6918. Next base: position 2,985 of record JAYUCZ010000066.1, read on the forward strand.
TCCTCAATGTGCATTACATGGTTGGTCAGATTATTGCGACCGCCGTCACGCTCGTCTGGAATTTCCTGGCCAATCGCACCTGGACATTCGCGGAAGCCAAAGCCAACCCGGAGACTACGAAATGATGCTCAGCATAGTTGTCCCTTGTTATAACGAGGAGGCAGTTCTTCCTGCAACCATTAGCCAATTGACAAGGCTTCTGGTCGATCTTGTCGGGAAAAATCTGGTCGACTCGGGCAGCCATGTCATTTTTGTTGACGACGGAAGCCGTGACCGCACCTGGCAGATCATTCAGGAAGCATCAGCCAACTCCCGGGCAATCCATGGAATCAAGCTCTCGCGCAACAGGGGTCATCAAAATGCCGTACTGGCCGGCTTGCTGGATGCCAAAGGCGATGTGGCCATCAGTGTCGACGCCGACCTGCAGGATGACCTTGGTGCAATCGAAAAAATGATCTTGGCGCACCGCCAGGGCAGCGATATCGTCTTTGGCGTCCGGAAAAGCCGCAACACTGATACCGTGTTCAAGCGGTTTACCGCTGAGGGTTATTACCGCCTGCTGGAACGCTTCGGTGTCGAAGTGGTTTTCAACCACGCCGACTACCGTCTGATGAGCCGCCGCTCCATCGAAGCCCTGCGAGATTTCAGCGAGGTCAACCTGTTCTTGCGCGGCATCATCCCGCAGCTAGGCTTTCCTTCGTCTATCGTTTACTACGACCGCGCTGAACGCTTTGCGGGCGAGTCGAAATACCCGCTCGGGAAAATGCTGGCTCTGGCCTGGCAGGGAATCACCTCATTTTCCACGGTGCCATTGCGCATGATTACTGGGCTCGGCTTCCTGATTTCGCTCACCAGCTTTGGGATAACACTCTGGGCACTGTTCATACGCCTATTCTCCGATCAGGCTGTGCCGGGCTGGACATCGACCGTTGTACCGATATATCTGCTCGGCGGCATACAGTTACTTTGCATTGGAATCATTGGCGAGTACCTCGCCAAGATCTATATGGAAACCAAGCGACGTCCCCACTTCTTCATAGAAGACCGTGCATGATCGATGAAACCAAGACACAAGGTTAGTGTGAGTCTCGCATAGCGTCGCCTGTGTCGCCCTTTCCATTTGGGGGTGGGCGGAGTGGGGGAACGGACACGGCGCACGCGAGGTTCATCATGCGGGGCAACTTCCCGCCATGTCCATTAGGTTGCCAAGCCCAACGCATTGGTCTCAGTGCTCGTTCTCCCGCAGCCACTGCTCCAGCATCATCATCACCCAGATCATCACGCCGTAATAGCTGGCATGCGGGCCGCGTTGCATGGCCAGCATATGGTCGAGATACGCCGACTGGACCCAGTCGCGCTGCTTGAAATCAGACAGGCTGTCGCCGACGAGTTCGCCCAGTGGCGCATATTGATTGCTCCACACCCCGAACGGCAGGCCGAAACCATGTTTGCTCTTGTTGATGATCTTCTCCGGGAGGAGATCGTCCAACGCTTGCTTGAAGAACCAGCGTAACTTTTGTCCGCGCACCTTGTAATCCACCGGCAGATGATTGGCAAACGCCACCATGCGGTCGTCCAGCAGCGGGTAATGCACCTCGATGCCCGCCGCTTCGGTCATGGTGCCCACCTTGCGCAGATCGTTGTCGGCCAGGGTGAACTTCAGGTCCAGGTGCATCAAGCGGTTGAGGTAATGATTCGACGTGGTGCGCTCATAGACTTCGGTGAGTGCGGCATCGGTTGTCGATGGATCGACGGCATGGATGAAATCCGCGGTAAAAATCTGGCCGAGTGGCGTGCGGTGCAGAAAATTGTAGGATTCCAGCCGGAGCGGCAGGCCGACCTTGGCCTGGGCAATGTAGCTTTTCAGTTTGGCAAGCGGAAAGTGGTTCGACAGGCCGGGCAG
>JAYUCZ010000067.1:0-4874 GCA_043740065.1 Thiobacillaceae bacterium
GCGCTCGCGGGCAAGGCTTACGAGGTTTTCTGCGTGGTGTTTCTCGATACGCAACACCGCGTGCTGGCGGTGGAAGAGCTGTTTCGCGGCACGCTAACCCAGACCAGCGTGTATCCGCGCGAAGTGGTCAAGCGCGCGCTGGCACACAATGCTGCCGCGCTGATCCTCGCGCACAATCATCCCTCCGGTCTGGCCGAACCGAGCCGCGCGGACGAAACCCTGACGCAAACGCTGAAATCCGCGTTGGCACTGGTGGACGTGTCTATCATCGACCACTTTATTGTCGGCAACGGCTGCGCCCTGTCGTTTGCCGAACGCGGATTGCTTTGACGCAAGTAAATGAATTGTGGTATAAATCGCGGTTTCCGAATTCCGTAGGGAGGTCATTATGGCCCGTGTATGTCAAGTTACCGGCAAGGCGCCGATGTCGGGAAACAATGTTTCCCACGCCAACAACAAGACCAAGCGTCGTTTTCTGCCCAATCTGCAGTCGCGCCGTTTCTGGCTTGAGAACGAAAATCGCTTCATTCGCCTGCGCGTGAGCACTGCCGCGTTGCGTACCATCGACAAGAAGGGCATTGAAGTTGTGCTCGAAGAAATGCGCGCCAAAGGCGAGAAGGTTTAAGGGGTTAAAAAATGGCTAGCAAAATCCGTGAAAAGATCAAACTGGAGTCCACCGCAGGCACTGGACACTTTTACACCACCAGCAAGAACAAGCGCACCACGCCAGAAAAGCTCGAATTCATGAAATTCGATCCGAAGGCACGCAAGCATGTGTTGTATAAAGAAATCAAGCTGAAGTAATCCATTCAGCCCGGCAAAAAACCCGCTGTCACGCTGACAGCGGGTTTTTTGTTGCCTGGAGAATGGCCTGTGTTGACGTACGCAATGCGCAGCCGCTATTTTATTTAACTTACACGCCAGGCGTAAAAAAACCCGCTACCAGAGCGGGTTTCAACCAGTCCGGCTTGCCGGACTGAAAACTCAAGCGTAGCAGCGCAGCTTGCGTGAGAACGCCTGCAACGAATCAATGCCGCTCGCTTCAGCGCGATGACACCAGTCCTGCAGCTGATTGAGCAACTGCTCTTTGGTGGCGTTGGAGCGCATCCACAGCGCGGTCAGTTCCTGGCGCATGGCGTACACCGTCGCCATTTGCTTGCTCTGACTCAACACCTCAGACAAGCTCGCCTTGTCCTGCTCGCGCATGTCGGCCGCATCCAGATGCAACCAGCGCTTCACTTGCTTGACCATGCTGCCTTCATTGAGCTGCGGCATGGTGGCTTTGAGTTTGCCCATTTCATTGGCATACACACCTTTTACCGTGCGCGTGTAGCGCGTCAGCACGTCGTAGCGATGGGTGATGATCGCTTGCAGCGTATCCAGATCGCACACCGCCTTGCCTTTGGTCATACGTACGCGCGGGGCGACTTTTTTAACCTTGGCGAGGCCGATGATTTCCATCATGCGAATGTACATCCAGCCGATGTCGAACTCATACCACTTGTTCGACAGCTTGGCTGAACTGCCATAGGCATGGTGGTTATTATGCAACTCTTCGCCACCGATCAGGATGCCCCACGGCAAAATGTTGGTGCTGGCGTCTTCGCAAGTAAAGTTACGGTAACCCCAGAAATGCCCGACGCCGTTGATGATGCCCGCTGCCGTCACCGGGATCCAGGCCATTTGCACGGCCCAGATAGTCAGGCCGATTGGCCCGAACAAGGCGATGTTGATCACTGCCATCAGCACAATACCTTTGGCACTGTTACCCGAATACACCTTGTGCTCGAGCCAGTCATCCGGCGTACCGGCACCGTATTTGTCCATGGTCTCCTGATTTTTTGATTCGGCGCGGTACAGCTCTGCGCCTTCAAAAAACACTTTTTTCAGACCCAGTACTTGTGGGCTGTGCGGATCTTCCGGGGTTTCACATTTGGCGTGGTGCTTGCGGTGAATGGCAGCCCACTGCTTGGTGACCATGCCGGAAGTGAGCCACAACCAAAAACGGAAAAAGTGGCTGACTATCGGGTGCAACTCAAGCGCGCGGTGTGCTTGATGACGGTGCAAATAGATGGTGACGGCGGCGATAGTGATATGGGTCAATGCCAGCGCAACCAGCACATAACCCCACCAGGGAAGCTGTCCAACCAAACCGTATGCTAATAAATCCATAGTTTTTTTCTACCTCAAATGAATGGCTGCAAAATGCAGCATGCAGAAAGCCCAATCAAGATAGCCATATCCTAATATATGTCCTGCACTGCGTAATATAACAGAAATATGCTTGCATTATTCGACTGGCTGCTCAAATCACGTCTTTGATGATATGAATATCGCGCCTCGGGTAGGGAATTTCAATGCCTTCGGAACGAAAATTCTTCCATATTTCCATGTATAATTCAGAGCGCAGGTTGGCCTGACCGCCTTCCGGATCAGTAATCCACACGCCCAATTCAAGATCGATACCATTGTCGCCAAAGTTCTTGATCAGCACGTTGGGCGCTTCCTTGCTGTCAGTGTGCAGCACGCGCGTATGGTTAAGCGCCGCCGTTTTGAGAATCAGCATGGCGCGCTCTAAATCGCTCTCGTAGCTGATTTGGATCGGAATCGCCAAGCGAATATCGCGCTTGCTGAGCGAGTGGTTGATGACGGTTGAAGTAATCAGGGTTTCGTTGGGGATGATGATTTCGGTGCCGTCGAGTGCCTTGAGCAAGGTATAGCGCGTATTGATCTGGCTGACCTCGCCGTAACCGGTTCCCACTGTCAGCATGTCACCGGGGCGGATCGAGCGATCAAGCAAAATAATGAACCCGGATACGTAATTGCTGGCGATTTTTTGCAACCCCAGCCCCAGCCCCACGCCCAGCGCGCCGCCGAACACCGACAGCACGGTGATGTCGATGCCCACCGCAGGCAAGGCGAACAACACCCCGAGCACAATCAGCAGGGTGCGCGTCGCCTTAACCAGCGCCAAACGCAAATTAAGATCCAGCCGGGACACACGCATCAGCCGCGCTTCGATGAACTGTGCCAGCCACAGCGCGCCGACCACCGCCAATACCATGACCACCACGGCCTCGATCAGCAACAACAACGAGAAATGCCGATTACCCGCGTCGAACGACACCGAATCCAGCGCGCGCATGATGCGCGGCAGCACGCCGCTAATATATAGCGCGAGGCCGACCCAGATAGTCCAGCCAATCACGCGCTCCCAGGTTTGAATCGCTTCGTTGGTGCGCATCACATAGCGCAGCATGTATACCAGCATGCGTACCAGCACCAGCGCGGCCAGCAGCGGCACCACCAGATTCAGCACATGCACCGGCTCCCACACGCCGAGTACGGCGCGCGCCATCAATACCAGCAACAATCCAACCAGCGGTAGGCCGATGCGCTTAAGGCCTTCTACGCCAAATTTCCAGCCGTCCTGGATCGCGCCCAGCCGCCTGCACAGCCAATGTGTGATGCCCCAGGCCAGCAGGCCGCACGCAACCAACGTGATTAATTGCCAGCCCAGTTCATTTTGATGGGTCTCATTGAGCAATTGCGATAGCAGGTTTTCGAGTGGGACGGGACGGGTCATGGTCGGGGTAGGGATGAGCTTGAATGGTCGCGATGGAATTGCCAGTTGGCCGCATACGCCTTGGTCAGCACCGGGTTGCCGCGCACGATCAACAGGTTTTCGGCATTTTTATATTGCGCCGCATGGGTAAAATTATAGCTGCCGGTAACGACCACCGGCGCCGTATCCGCGTCGATTACCATGACTTTATTGTGCGCGCTGGCGTGCTCGGCATCGTAAAACACCGGCACGCCGGCATCGGCCATATAATGCACCACGCTGGTGGAGATGCGCATTACCTGCTGCGGATCGACAAGCAACGCGACGTCCACGCCGCGTTGCTGCGCCGCAATCAAGGCATCGGCAATGCCGCGATGGGTAAAACTAAACGCCTGCACACGAATGCGGTGGCGCGCCTGCGCTATCACCTGAATAATCAAACCGGCGGCATCGTCACCAGGGGTAAAGGCGACCTGTATCGTGCCCACGGCGGGCAGCACACGCGTCGTTGCCGCGTCTTGCAGCGCCCAGGCTGCGGGACTGCCCGCCAGCATCAGGCTGAACGCAAGCCAACGCAGCATCTCAGCTGGCCTGTAATACCGCAGCAAAAAAACCATCGGTGGCGTGATCGGCCGGATTCAGGTGCAAGTATTCACCGGTATCCAGCGCGATATTTTGCTGCTGCAACACCTCTGCCGCGCTTTTCAGCGCAAAGCGCGGGTTGGCGGCCAAAAATGCCTCAACCACCTGCTCGTTTTCTTCCGGCAAGGTACTGCATGTGGCGTAAACCAGTCGCCCGCCGCTTTTCACCAACCGCCCGGCTGCGGTCAGAATCGCCAGCTGCTTGTGCGTCAGCTCGACCACACTATCGGGCGACTGGCGCCATTTCAGATCAGGATTACGACGCAACGTGCCCAACCCGCTGCACGGCGCATCCACCAGCACGCGATCGATTTTGCCCGCCAGACGCTTGATGCGGATGTCGTTTTCACTGCTGATCAGCTGCGGCGTGAGGTTGGACAAACCCGAGCGTTTGAGGCGCGGCTTGAGTTTTGTCAGGCGTTTTTCCGACACATCAAACGCATACAGCCGCCCGGCGGAATGCATCAATGCGCCCAGCAGCAGGGTTTTACCGCCCGCCCCGGCACAAAAATCCACCACCATTTCGCCACGCCGGGGGGCCACCAGGTAACCCAGCAACTGGCTGCCTTCGTCCTGCACTTCGATCTGGCCGGAAGTAAACAAGGTTTGTTTGGTGAGCGCGAGCTTTTCTGTCATGCGGATACCGACCGGTGAATACGGCGTCGGC
>JAYUCZ010000068.1:0-4873 GCA_043740065.1 Thiobacillaceae bacterium
CAAGAGCGCGATGCCTTTCCGGAAGTGACAGCAGAACTGCAACAAGCCACCCCGCCGCGCGAAAGTCAGGGCTTTACGGTGTTTTTTACCGGCTTGTCCGGCGCAGGGAAATCCACTCTGGCGCGGGCGTTGTCCAGTCAGTTGATGGAAGCGGGTGGTCGCCCCGTCACCCTGCTGGACGGCGACATCGTGCGCCGCCACCTGTCTTCCGAGCTGGGGTTTTCCAGACAACACCGCGACATCAACGTGCGGCGCATCGGCTTTGTCGCCAGCGAGATTACCAAAAATCGCGGCATCGCCATTTGCGCCCCCATTGCACCCTATCGCCAGACCCGGCGCGACGTGCGTGCCATGATCGAGGCGGTGGGCGGATTTATTGAAGTGCATGTCTCCACGCCCATCGAAACCTGCGAGTCGCGTGATCGCAAGGGCTTATACGCCAAGGCGCGGGCGGGCTTGATACCGGAATTTACCGGCGTATCCGATCCCTATGAAATCCCTGAAAAACCGGAAGTCGCGCTGGACACATCGGCGCTATCGGTGGACGAGGCGGTAAATCGTATCCTGCTCAAACTTGGGCAGGATGGCTATCTGAAATAGCCACCTGAAATAATTGCGCTCTATTTGCGTATCAGACTACCGGCCAACATACCGAACGCGCTGGCGATAAAACCGCCAAACTGTGGCGGCAGTGTGCCTTTCGGTGCAATCACTTCCAGCAGAATCCAGACCGCCAGCCCCAAAAGGATGGAAAGGCCGGCACCAACATTGCTGGCACGCTTCCAGAACAACCCCGCAACCAGTGGCACAAAGGCGCAGGCGAGGGTGATCTTGTAGGCGTTTTCCACCATTTGGTGGATGCTGGTTGCGCTTTGCAAAGCCCACAGTGAATAGACCACCACCAGCAGGCTGAACGCCACCACTACCGCGCGCGTGACCCAAAGCAATTTCTTTTGGCTCATGCGGTGCTGCGGCAAAAATTCCTTGATGATGTTTTCCGAAATGGTCACGGAGGGTGCCAGCAAGGTGCCGGAGGCGGTGGACATGATGACCGACAACAGCGCACCGTAGAAGATAACCTGTGCGTACAGCGGCAAATGCGTTTTGACGAAGCTGGGCAACACCAGTTGCGCGTCGTTGGCCAACAAGGCGTTGCTGGTAACGGGATCGACCATGGTGGCCGCGTAGGTCAGATAAACTGGCACGGCGGCAAAGAAAAAATACGCGATGCCACCAATGAGCGTACCCCACACCGCCACGGTTTCGTTTTTGGAAGTGTTGGCACGCTGAAACACATCCTGCTGCGGAATCGAGCCTAGGCCCATGGTCAGCAATCCGGCCACAAAGGTCACAATGGCGATCCAGTTGGCTTCTGGCCAGAACTGGAACTTTCCGGCGGCGGCGGCATGATCGACCACCGGCATGATGCCGTTTATTTCGGGCATGTCGCCGACCAGTTTGGCAATCCACAATAGCCCCAGCACGATGACGGTCATTTGCACCAGTGTGGTCAGCGCTACCGACCACATGCCGCCGTACAAGGTATAAAGCAGCACCACTGCCGCACCGATCAGGATGCCTTCGGACTGGCTGATCGCGCCGTTGGACAGCACGTTGAATACCAGCCCCAGTGCGGTGACTTGCGCCGATACCCAGCCCAGGTATGACAGGGCAATCGCGGTTGAAATAACGATTTCTACCGGGCGGTTAAAACGCTGGCGGAAAAAATCGCCCAGCGTCAGCAGGTTCATGCGGTACAGGCGGCGGGCAAAAAACACGCCGAACAGGATCAGCGCCAGCGACGCGCCGAAGGGGTCAGAAATCGTCCCGCCCAGATTTTCGTCGAGAAAAGTCGCAGGAATACCCAGCACCGTTTCTGCGCCAAACCAGGTGGCAAACACCATGGCAATCACCATGTACATGGGCAGGGAACGCCCCGCCGATATGTAGTCGGCGGTGTTCTTAACCTTGGTGGCGGCAACCATGCCGATGCCAATGGAAACCACCAGATAGAGGATGACGAAGCCCAGCAAAGTGTGGTTCATGTTGTCGTCTTAATGATGCGGTGTGCGCATTTTATCAAGGGAGGGGCGGTCAGAATGTCCAGGTCATGCGGATGGCCAGCGCAAACAGCAGCAAGGCGAAAATCCGTTTGAGTTTGCCAACTGGCAGGGCATGAGCCAGCCGTGCGCCCAGTGGCGCGGTGCTGATGCTGGTGAGCGCAATGCAGGCCAGCGCAGTCAGGTGGATGTATCCCAGGCTGTCCGGAATGCCGTGATCGGGCGCGGTCAGCGCGTACCCCAATGCGCCGGAGAATGCGATGGGCAGGCCGATGGCAGCCGACGTGCCGATGGCGCGATGCAGCGGCACATTGCACCAAAGCTGAAAGGGCACCGACAGCGTGCCGCCACCGATGCCGACCCAGCTCGATACCGCGCCAATCACATTGCCCGCCGCGAACATGCCGGGGGCGGCAGGTAACTGGCGGTGCGCGGCGGGTTTGAAATTCCACCACATTTGCACGGCAGCATAAAACAGAAAGGCCACGAAAAATATTTTTAACGGCACAGGCGACAAACGCGCCGCCAGCGCGGCACCAAGAAAAGTACCCGCCACGATGCCCGGCGTGATGCGTTTGACGGTTTCCCAGTCTACCGCACCGCGTGCATGATGCGCACGCAGGCTGGACATCGAAGTAAACAAAATGCTGGCCAGCGAGGTACCCAGCGCCAGATGCATGGCGTGCTGTGAAATGCCCTGTGCCTCAAACAGCCACACCAGTATCGGCACGATAATCAGACCACCGCCAACCCCGAGCAGTCCGGCGACAAAACCGGCCAGCAAGCCCAGCAACAGGTAGCCAAACAAGAAGTAGCCGGGCTGAAATTCCATTACAAAATTTTCAGGATGAACTCATATTCTTTTGGATCCAGCGGCGTAATCGAAAGCCGGTTGCCTTTTTGCAGGATGCGCATGTTTTCCAGCGCCGGGTGTTCGCGTAGTTCCTTGATGGGCAGCAGCCGGGTTTTTTTTATAAATTTAACTTCGACATTCATCCAGCGTGGATTTTCTCGCGTGGCTTTCGCGTCGAAGTATTTGTTCTTCGCGTCAAACTGGGTTTCATCCGGGTAAGCCTTTTTACTGACCGTCGCCAGCCCCGCCACGCCGGGCTCGTCGCAGGACGAATGGTAAAACAGCACCTTGTCGCCGACTTCCATCTGGTCGCGCATGAAGTTACGCGCCTGATAGTTGCGGATGCCGTACCAGGCCACGGTTTGATCTGGAAACCCGGCCAGATCGTCGATGGATACGTCGGAGGGTTCCGATTTCATTAACCAATAGCGCATTTTGTCAGGGGTTAGGGGTCAGGGGTCAGGGGCGGTTTATTTACGCGGCGATAGCCGCACATTCCCTGCCCCCCGAATCCTGCCCCCTGACCCCGAATAATTCAAGCCCGTTTAATCAGCGTGCCGACACCTTCGGGGGTCAGCACTTCCAGCAGCAGGGCGTGCTCGACGCGACCATCAATGATGTGCGCGGTTTTTACCCCGCTATTGACGGCATCGACGGCATAGCCGACCTTGGGAATCATGCCGCCGGAGATAGTGCCGTCGGCCATCAGTTCATCCACTTCACGCGGGGTCAGGCCGGTTAGCAACTGCATTTGCTTGTCCAGCACGCCGGGGGTGTTGGTCATGAAAATCACTTTTTCCGCCTGCAATACGCCGGCGATTTTGCCCGCCGCCACATCGGCGTTGATGTTGTAAGCATTGCCTTCCTTGTCGGTGCCGAGCGGCGCGATGACCGGAATAAAATCGCGGGCATCCAGCACCTGGATAATTTCCGGGTCGATGCTGGTAATCTCGCCAACTTGGCCGATGTCGAGCATCTCGTCGGCCTTGTCCTTGTTGGGTACCAGCATCTTGCGCGCATGAATGAAATTGCCGTCCTTGCCGGTCAGGCCTACAGCCTTGCCGCCGTGCTTGTTGATGAGGGTGACGATGTCCTGATTGACCAGTCCGCCCAGCACCATTTCCACCACGTCCAGCGTTTCCTCGTCGGTGACGCGCATGCCCTGGATGAACTCGCTTTGCTTGCCGATGCGTTTCAGCAAATCGGCAATCTGCGGGCCGCCGCCGTGTACCACTACCGGGTTCATGCCGACCAGTTTCAGCAGCACCACATCCTTGGCGAAGGCCTCCATCAAATGCCGCTCGGTCATGGCATTGCCGCCGTATTTGATGACGATGGTCTTGTCGTAAAAGCGCTGGATGTAAGGCAAGGCTTCGGACAGGATATGGGCTTTGTCGGCGGGTGCGAAGTTGGTCATGACGGCTCCTGGATGAATGGCCGCTATTTTAAGGCGTAGCCAGGGAATACAAAAGCCGCCTAGAATGTGGTGGGTTGCTTGAAGATAATGACGGAGATGGAATGATCACCCCTCAAGACTGGTTGAGCGAGCACGGCGATTATCTGTTCCGCTATGCGCGGCGCCGGCTGTACTCCGACGAGCAGGCCGAGGATGCGGTTCAGGAATGCTTGCTGGCTGCGTATAAATCGCGTGCAGCGTATGCCGGACAAAGTTCGGAACGTACCTGGCTGACCGGCATACTCAAACACAAGATTGTTGACTTGATCCGCAAACAGGCGCGTGAGGTAACTGCGCCTGCGCGGCAGGGCGAAGACGGCGACGATGGCTGGGAAAGCTTGTTTGACCAGAGCGGACATTGGGTGGATGCCATTCGCGATTGGGGCAACCCGGAATCCGAACTGGAGAAATCCCGCCTGCGCCAGATTCTGGACGAGTGTTTTCGCCATCTGAAAGCCGCACAGGCGCGCATTTTCTCGCTGCGCGAGTTGTCGGGTTTGTCCA
>JAYUCZ010000069.1:0-1985 GCA_043740065.1 Thiobacillaceae bacterium
ATGACGTAACGCGGAACCTCGCCCTCTTTCAGCCCGGAAAAATAATCCAGCGCCTGCCCAAACGCGGCGGCAAGATCGCGCCCCGCGCTTTTGTGCTCGGCCAGCAGCGTGCCCGGCCAGAATACGTCGATGCGGCCATTGGCCGTGATGCCTTGATTGGGCAGCTTGGCGACCTGTTTCTCGAACACCGCGACGCGGCGGCGCTTGACACCGAACACCTCGAAAAACTCGTTCCAGAAACTTTGTGCCTCGGCGCGTTCGCTGGCCTCATCCGCCCAGTCTTTGGCAAACACGGTAGCGCGGGTGCGGATTTCATTCCAGTTGAGCGTGGGCATATTGGAAGGCGCTATGTGCTAAGCGAGGCAGGGCTAATCAAGGCAACGCGCTCGGCGCGCGCTTTTTCGGGCAGCAATTCGGCCAGCCCCGTGTCCAGCGTGGCCAGCACGCCGCCATGATGGCGCGCCAGTTCGATCAGGTAGGCATCGGTGACTTGGCGGTGGCCGATAAAGGCAGAACTACTCATTGCGGCCAGGCCGCTGACGGGCAAATCGTCTGCCCAGAACGTATGTCCCGGCAGCGCAATCATCTGCGCCAACACTTCGGCTGCGGCGTGCGGGCTGACCGCACCCGCAATGATTTTAGGATTGGAGGAGATGCGAACAAAGGCAAGCTGAGTGAGCGGGCAGCTTGCCCAGGCTCCGCGCCCCACCCGGTCAAACCAACTATGCGCCAGCGCATGATGCACATGCTGCGGCCACGCCAAGGCAATCAGCACATTCACATCGAGCAAATAAGCTGTGGTGGGCGGGACGCGCTTAGTTTTCGCCATCTTCGTCGCGCTTAACGTCTTGCAAACCGAGTGTGGGCGCACCCGCAGGCACGGCAAAAACCGGGAAGCCGCTTTTGCGTGTGAGGACAGGCTGGTTTTGCGCTTCCAGTCCTTTTAACGCCAGCTCGGAAATGACATCGCCCAAGGCCATGGAATGTGCGACAGCCAAGCGTTTGGCCGCATTCAATAAATCGGGGGACAAGTTAAGCGTGGTGCGCATGGCAAACTCCTAAAGCAAAAGCATCGCTGCATCACGCCATCATAGCATCAGTCGGCCTGTGGTGTGTTTGCGGGATACTCAAACGCATGGACGGCTCATTACCCCTTCGACAAAGACTTCAGCGCTTGCCGGATCGCCTCGGAAACCGACAAGTCTGTGGGCAGGTGTTTGACAGCCAGATCAGCTTCCTTGTCGTTGTAACCCAGCGCCAACAGCGCCTGGCGCACATCGTCGGAAGCGCGTGTGATGCCTCCCACAGGCAAATTCACGCCGATAAAATCCAGCTTTCCTTTGAGTTCCAGCAGCAAGCGTTCGGCAGTCTTTTTGCCGATGCCGGGCGTTTTGATAATGCGTCCGGACTCTTGCGCGGCGATGGCGGCGGCCAGGTCTTCTATGGAGATTCCAGACAACACGGATAGCGCGGTTTTGGCGCCAATGCCGGAAACCTTGATGAGTTCGCGGAACACGCGGCGCTCGTTTTCCGAACCAAAACCGAACAACAAATGCGCGTCTTCGCGAATCGCCAGATGGGTATGCAGCGAGACTTTTTCGCCCACGACAGGCAGGTTGTAGAACGTCGCCATCGACACATCTAGTTCGTAGCCGACGCCACCCACATCCACCACTATTTGCGGCGGGTGTTTTTCGATCAGCGTGCCCGTAATACGTCCAATCATATAGCTCGACCAATCATGTAGCGCGTCCAATCAGCAAGGCAACGGCCAGCAGTATGGCATGGAGGTGCGCCGCCAGTATGGTTGCCTTGATGGCCGGCGCGAGTTGTGCGGGCTGGCCGCATTGGTCTTTCAACATCCGCCAGGCCGATATGGCTGGCGCTAATCCGGCCAGCGAAATCAAGGCGGCGAAGGGCAATATGCGCAGTCCGACCAACCCCAACAGCACACACCCCGCAACCAGCACGATCAGCGCATAAAC
>JAYUCZ010000070.1:0-4831 GCA_043740065.1 Thiobacillaceae bacterium
CGCCTGGGCGTCTGCGGAAAAATTCGAGAACGGCAATACGGGTCACCGTCCGGGTGTCAAGGGTGGCTATTTCCCGGTCCCGCCGGTGGATTCGCTGCAGGATATTCGCGCCGCGATGGTGCTGGCGCTGGAAGAGGCCGGTGTCCCGGTCGAAGTGTTTCACCACGAAGTGGCCACCGCGGGTCAGTGCGAAATCGGTACCCAGTTCAGCACCCTGACCAAGCGTGCCGACTGGACGCAGATGCTGAAATATATTGTCCATAACGTCGCCCATGCCTATGGCAAAACAGCGACCTTCATGCCAAAACCTATCGTCGGCGACAACGGTTCCGGCATGCACGTGCACATGTCACTGTGGAAAGACGGCAAGAACCTGTTTGCAGGCAATGGCTATGCCGGTCTGTCTGAGATGTGCCTCTTTTACATCGGCGGCGTGATCAAACACGCCAAAGCGTTGAATGCGATTACCAACCCCGGCACCAACTCCTACAAGCGTCTGGTTCCGGGTTTTGAAGCACCGGTGATGCTGGCTTACTCGGCGCGGAATCGCTCCGCGTCGATCCGCATTCCGATTGCCGCTAGCGAAAAAGCGCGCCGCATCGAGACGCGTTTCCCCGATCCGCTGGCTAATCCTTATCTCGCGTTCGCCGCGCTGATGATGGCGGGCCTGGATGGCATCCAGAACAAGATCCACCCGGGCGAGCCGTCCGACAAAGATCTTTACGACTTGCCACCCGAAGAAGACGCGCAGATTCCTAAGGTTTGCCATAGCCTGGAAATGGCGCTGGACGAACTGGACAAAGACCGCGAGTTCCTCACCCGTGGTGGCGTCTTCAGCAACGATATGCTTGATGCCTACATTGAGCTGAAAAGGCAGGAAGTCACCAAGTTCCGTATGACCACCCATCCGGTGGAATTCGAAATGTACTATTCGCTGTAAGCTGCGTTTGTGCAGGAGACAAGGGCGGCCACTGGCCGCCCTTGTTTTTTGGGCGGCGGATTCACACAGCCCGCCCTTGTTTTTTTGGGCGGCAAATTAATGCAGCCCCGCCCTTGTTTTTGGGCGGCAAATTTAACTTGGCTCGCTTTTGCTGTTCCTGCCGTTTAACCCCCTTGACAAAGGGGGTGGCGAGCAAAGCGAGCCGGGGGATTTAAGCCTTGTATCCACAAGGCCGTAATGTGTTAAACCCGATCCGCCTGTAAACTTCAGCAATGCTCCGCACACTTCCCCTGCTTTTTTTGTTGTCAACTTTAGTTGCGCCCGCATGGGCCAAAATTTACATGTACGTGGATGCGGATGGTCACAAGGGCGCAACCGATCGGCGCGAGGCGATTCCAGCGGGCGCGAAAATAACCTCGGTGATTGATCTTGGCGGCGGGGCGGATAGCTATTCCACTCCGCGCAAATCCAGCGGTGGAAAATCCTCGGTTAAAACACCCAGCCCGGCGAGTTTCCCGCGCATCGACAGCGGCACGCAGCAAAAACGCGACGATGTGCGCCGTACCATCCTCGAAGAAGAAATCAGTAGTGAGCGCAAAAACCTGGACGAGGCCAAACGTCGGCTGATCTTGGGCGAAAAGCCCCTGGTCGGAGATAACGCCGCCAGCACACAATTTGTTGCACGGCTTAAGCAACTGCGCGATGCCGTGCAGAATCACGAACGCAACATGGCGGCCATTCAGAAAGAACTGGATCGCGCTAGATAAGTATCCGGTCCGGCAATAGTTTTGCCCGTTGGCACGCAAGCTGCTAGGGTTTGTCGCATGGCTGCCGATTCCGAACTCTCCGCTTATGATTTTTTGTCCACCGGCGTTTTACTGGTGGAACATTCCGGGCGCATTTTGTATGTCAATTCCGCTGCCGAAACGCTGATCGGTCTTTCCGGTGCCTTGCTGGTGGGGCAGGGCTTCAATGGGCTGTTCGGCCATAACGCCGAATTGCTGATTGCGCTGCAAACCGTGCGGCATACCCGCGAAACCCTGACTGAGCATGATTTGCCGCTACAGGTAAATGGTCATCCACCCTTCCGCGCATCATGCACCATGACCGTGCATGATGATGCGGCATGGGAGCTGATGCTGGAACTGCGCCCGGTCGATCAGCGCTTGCGCATCGCCCGCCAGGAAAACATTCGCTCCCAGCGGGAAGCTAGTCGCGAACTGCTGCGGCATCTGGCGCACGAAATCAAAAACCCGCTGGGCGGCATACGCGGCGCGGCGCAGTTGCTGGAACACGAACTGCCGCGTGAAAGCCTGCGCGAATACACCCAGGTCATCATCAAGGAAGCCGACCGTCTGCAATCCTTGATGGAACGGCTGCTGACACCGCATCGCTTGCCAAAATTGTCGCCGGTCAACATTCACGAAGTACTGGAACGGGTGCGCAGTTTGCTGTTGGCCGAAACCCCGCGCGGCATCCAGATACGCCGCGATTACGACATCAGCCTGCCGGAAATCAAGGCCGATGTAGAACAGTTGATTCAGGCCGTGCTGAACGTGGCGCGCAATGCCGTGCAGGCCATGAAAGGCAAGGGTGAACTGGTGTTTCGCACCCGCGTGGCGCGGCAAATGACGCTGGGCGCACGTCGCCATCAACTGACCTTGCGACTGGATATTATCGACAATGGCCCCGGCATTCCGGCATCCCTGCGCGACCAGATTTTCTTCCCGCTGGTCAGTGGGCGCGAAGGCGGCAGCGGGCTGGGATTGCCGCTGGCGCAAACGCTGGTGGCGCAAAATCAGGGCGTGATCGAGTTTGATTCGGCACCCGGCTATACGATTTTTTCTCTTTATTTTCCGATTTGAACGGTATAAAAAAACATGAGCAACGCAGTCTGGATTATTGACGATGACCGCTCCATCCGCTGGGTGCTGGAGAAAGCCCTGGAGCGCGAAAAGATACCTTGCGAGGTATT
This sequence comes from Thiobacillaceae bacterium, assembly GCA_043740065.1. Lineage (GTDB taxonomy): Bacteria > Pseudomonadota > Gammaproteobacteria > Burkholderiales > Thiobacillaceae > UBA6918. The sequence continues at coordinate 2,916 of JAYUCZ010000070.1, forward strand.
TTCGTCCGCCACCGAAGCGCTGGTGCGTCTGGAAAAAGATCGCCCGGCTGCGGTGATTTCCGACATCAACATGCCCGGCGCATCCGGGCTGGAATTTCTTCAGTACATCAAGGAAAAATGGCCGCGCATTCCGGTCATCATCATTACCGCCTATTCCGACCTGGATTCCGCTGTCGCCGCGTTTCAGGGCGGTGCGTTCGAGTACCTTTCCAAGCCGTTCGATGTGGATGCGGCGGTTGAACTGGTGCGCCGTGCGTTGGCCGAAAACCAGCAGCAGGAACAGGTCAGCGAGGAATCTGCCAAAGTGCCGGAAATTCTTGGCCAGGCCCCGGCCATGCAGGAAGTGTTTCGCGCCATTGGCCGTCTTTCACAATCGAATGCCACGGTGCTGATTACCGGCGAATCCGGCTCCGGCAAAGAGCTCGTCGCACACGCCCTGCACCGCCACGGCAATCGCGCCAAAGCGCCGTTTATCGCCCTGAACACGGCGGCGATTCCCAAAGATTTACTGGAGTCGGAATTGTTCGGTCACGAACGCGGCGCGTTTACCGGCGCGGCGGCGCAGCGGCGCGGACGTTTTGAGCAAGCCGACAACGGCACGCTGTTTCTGGACGAAATCGGCGACATGCCCGCCGAGTTGCAAACGCGTTTACTGCGCGTGCTCGCCGACGGCCAGTTTTACCGCGTCGGCGGTCACGCCCCGGTCAAAGTCAATGTGCGGGTCATCGCCGCCACCCATCAAAATCTGGAAGAGCGCGTCAAGGAAGGCTTGTTCCGCGAAGACCTCTACCACCGTCTGAACGTGATCCGCCTGCGCTTGCCCTCGTTAAGAGAGCGGCGTGAGGACATCCCGTTGCTGGCCAAACATTTTTTGCAAAAAAGCGCGCGCGAACTGGGCATGGAACCGAAAAAACTCACCGGCAACGCGTTAAAAGTCATGACTGGTCTGGCGTGGACGGGCAACGTCCGACAACTGGAAAACGTCTGCCACTATTTGATGGTGATGGCACCGGGTCAGGTGATTGAAGCCGGTGATTTGCCGTCCGACCTGGGCGGCGCTGAAAAACCCGCAGAAAACGAAGACTGGGTTGCCTGCCTGTCGCGTCAGGCCGACATGCAACTGGCACGCGGCGAAGTCGGCATACTCAACGAGCTGGTGCCGGAATTCGAGAAAACCTTGATCCGCATCGCGCTCAAACACACCGGCGGGCGGCGCATCGAAGCCGCGAACTTGCTGGGTTGGGGGCGCAACACCCTGACCCGCAAAATCCAGGAACTGGGCATGGAAGCCGACGGGAATCCGGCGGATCAGTAGGTGTTTTGTGCCTTGCTTCCACCCGGCAGCACTCGTAAGCTCCCACACAGATAACGCCCACGGAGAAACAACATGAAACGCATACTGATTTTGCTGGCCGCAGTCGCGATGCTGACCGGCGCAGCGCTGGTCAAACCATTACCGGCGGTTAAAGTACAAAAGATCAACGACCACGCCTACGCCCTGCTCGGGCCGCTGGATGTGCCCAACCAGAAAAACGGCGGCTACATGCACAACAGCCTGGTACTGATCGGCGACAAAGGCGTGATCCTGGTGGACTCTGGCTCGCATCGCGCAGTGGGCGAGCATATCAAGCGCGCCATTGCCAAACTGACCCCCAAGCCCGTCACGCACATTCTGGTCACACACCACCACGGCGACCACCATCTGGGCAGCATTGCCTTCCCGGATGCGCAAATTATTTCGTCCAGCAACTGCAAAAAACTCATGCAAGACAATGGCGATGAGGGGATCGCCATGATGGCGCAAATGACCGGGCGGAATCTGGCCGATACCAAAGTCGTCATCCCGCAGGAAACCGTCCAGTCAACCTCCCGCAAGACCCTCCAGATACACGGCATCACGCTCGAATTGATCGCCC
>JAYUCZ010000071.1:0-4797 GCA_043740065.1 Thiobacillaceae bacterium
CTGCGGCAAAATCGCCAGGCGGTGGCTGGTCTCAAAAAACCGCGCCCGCCCGCGACTGAGTTTTTCCAGCAGCAGCACCAGCGCCACTACGCCCAGCAGCGCGGCGGCAAGCTGGGCGGCGGCAACCGGGCTGCCAAACGCATACCAGGCGCGGTAAATGCCGGTGGTAAAGGTTTGCACGCCAAAGTAAGACACCGCGCCAAACTCGGCCAGCGATTCCATCACCACCAACGCCACCCCGCCCGCCACGGCGGGACGCGCCATTGGCAGCGCCACACGGAAGAATGCCCGACGCGTGGATAGCCCCAAACTACGCGCCGCTTCCATCAAACTTCCGGAGCGCTCCAGAAACGCCGCACGCGCCAGCACATACACATACGGATAAAACACCAGGCTGAACACCACAATCGCGCCACCCAGCGAGCGCACATCGGGAAACCAGTAGTCGCCGCGCTGCCAGTCAAAAAACTCGCGCAGCCAGGTTTGCACCGGGCCTGGAAATTGCAGGAGATCGGTATAAACGTAGGCAATCACATAAGTCGGCATCGCCAGCGGCAACAGCAGCGCCCACTCCAGCACGCCGCGCCCGCGAAAACGGTGCATGGCGACGACCCAGGCCGCGCCCACGCCCAGTAGCGCCGCGCCCAGCCCCGCGCCCACCGCCAGCGCCACACTGTTGACGACGTATTCGGCCAACACCGTTTCCACCAGATGCGCCCATATTTCCTGGTCATCGGGCTGAAATATTTTGACCACCACCGCCAGCACCGGCAAAGCGATCAGCAGCGCGGCGAATGCGGCAAACAGAGGGAGCAGAGGGAAGCCTGGTTTTTTCATGCGGCGTTGAATACGGCGTGTTCGGAGGAAAGAGCCAGATTATAATGAATCTCATTTTGAATCTTGCGGATTTCAGCAATGTCAGGCGTACTCGAAGTCACCCAACTGGCGCACCAATACGGTGAGCGCACCATTTTAGACAGCATTTCGTTCACCCTTGAGGCGGGCGAAATCGGTTGCATCCTCGGCCCTTCCGGCTGCGGCAAAACCACGGCATTGCGGCTGATTGCCGGGTTTGAGCCGCCCGCCGCCGGGCAGATTCGCCTGCTGGGCCAAACCGTCAGCGAGGCCGGTTACGCCATCCCGCCCGACCGGCGCGGCGTGGGCATGGTGTTTCAGGATTACGCGCTGTTTCCGCATTTGAGCGTGGCAAAAAACATCGCCTTCGGCCTGGCGAAAATGGCGCGTGCTGAACGGGCGGCGCGGGTGCAGCAAATGCTGGAACTGGTGGGATTGGCCGGGCGCGGCGATGCCTATCCGCACGAACTTTCCGGCGGGCAGCAACAGCGCGTGGCGCTGGCGCGGGCACTGGCACCGGGGCCAAAACTGCTGTTGCTGGACGAGCCGTTTTCCAACCTGGACGTAGACCTGCGCGAAAAACTCGCGCTGGAAGTGCGCGAAATTCTCAAGCACGAACACATCACCGCGCTAATGGTTACGCACGACCAGCACGAAGCCTTCGCCATGGCCGACTGGGTGGGCGTAATGTCGGATGGCCGCATCCAGCAATGGGATACGCCCTATAACCTCTACCATCAGCCGGTGAATCGTTTTGTCGCCGACTTCGTTGGCCAGGGCGTGTTTCTGCCCGGCATGGTGCTGGACAATGAGCGGGTCGAAATCGAACTCGGTGTGCTGCGTGGCGCGATCCCAACGGATTGCGATGCCAGCGGTTGCGAACAATGCGTGCATGACTGCTACGTGGATGTGCTGATCCGCCCGGATGACATCGTGCATGACGACGACAGCCTGCTCATGGCGCAAATCGAAAACAAGACATTTCGCGGCGCAGAGTTTCTCTACACCCTGAAACTGCCCAGCGGCGCAAAGGCGTTAACGCTGGTGCCCTCGCACCACGACCACGCCATCGGCGAGCAGATCGGCATTAAATTGGCGGTGGATCATGTGGTGGCGTATCGGCGCGAAGCGGTTTAAAGGCGTTTTACCGCAGCGGAAGCGGAGGTCACAGAGGAAAAACAAGAGTTCGTCATTTCCCCCTTGATAAAGGTGGTCAGGGGGATTTCCTGCAGAGCCACAAACACCGACTCACCAGGCATCAAGCAAATCCCCCCGCCCTTTGGGCGACCCCCTTTGTCAAGGGGGTAAGCAGGCGGGGGGGTGAGCAGGCAACGACTGCGGCCTGCTTAAACCTAAATCCTTGACGGCTCAAACGTGCCGTCCAGGTTCAGATCATCGCAGTAATCCAGAAACTCCCCGCGCAAGGTGGAGATATGCGTCTCCGCCGGAATCCCCACCGTCATCTGCACCGAGAACATCGGTGCGCCGGTGTGCGCGGCGGGATAAGTGCTGGTGTTGAGTTCTTCGATATTGATGCTGCGCTTGGCAAAAAAACTGGACAGCTTGTTGACAATGCCGGGGTGGTCAAGCGACACCACTTCAACGTGGTAGGGCATCATCGGCTTGCTCAAGTCGCGCTCGCGGGTGCGCTTGAACGCGATGGACAGCCCAAGCTGCTCGCCGATAGACGGCATCAAATCTTCCAGTTTGGACAGCGCATTCCACGGCCCCGACACCAGCAACAAAATCGCAAACTGGCTACCCAAAACCGCCATGCGGCTGGCCTCGATATTGGCACCCGCATCCAGAATGCGGTTGGTCAGTTTTTCCACCAGGCCAACTTGATCCTCGCCGTTGGCGGTAATCACCAGGAATTCGGGATTTGTAGAAATATTTGCTGGAGTGTTCATGGTGAATTCGCGGTTATCGTTAGCGGCAATTATACGGTTTTGGGTTGGGTGTGGGATTACTCGCCGCGCCTGAACCACTTGTCCAGATCATTTATCCCCAACTGAAACCAGGTCGGGCGACCGTGGTTGCACTGCCCTGCCCTTTCGGTGGCTTCCATTTCGCGCAGCAGGGCATTCATTTCCGGGATGCTGAGTTTGCGGTTGGCGCGGACTGCGCCGTGGCAAGCAAGGGTTCCCAACAATTCGTTACGGCGTTCGGTGATTAAACGGCTGACACCGTATTCACGTATTTCACGTAATAAATCACGGGTCAGCGCCAGCGGGTCGGCATCTTTCAATAATGCGGGTACGGCACGCACGGCGACGGTATTCGCTGCGATGGGGCTGATGTCGAAACCGATGTCGCGCAAGGCATCGGCGTGATCACCAATCGCGGCCACATCGCGTTCGTCGGCGGTGACGGTAACGGGAATCAGCAGAGTTTGGGTGGGAATAGCGCGGGCATCGAGCGCGCATTTGAGTTTTTCGTATACCACGCGCTCGTGGGCGGCGTGCATATCGACGACCACCAGGCCTTTGGTGTTTTGCGCCAGGACGTAGATGCCGTGGAGTTGACCGAGGGCATAGCCCAAGGGGTAGTCGGCGTGATCTGGTGCGGGCTCTTCTGACGCTGCCGGGCGGTACATGGCATCGTAGAAGGCGAGTGATTCTGCGGCTTGCAGGCGCAGGGTGGATTGTTGAGGCGCAAATCCCCCGGCGCTTTGCGCCACCCCCTTTGTCAAGGGGGTAAACACATTGGAAACCCCACACTCACCACCCTGCGCACCACCCCCCCTTGATAAAGGGGGTCGCCCGAAGGGCGGGGGGATTTGGGGGTCGCCCGCACTGGCGAGAGGACTTCCGAATGTCCGAACCGGCGCTTGATGCACAGCCTCGCGGCTGTGCGCGGCACTACCGGAAAGCGCACGTTCCAGCGCATGAAACAGAAACTGATGCACACCTCTGGAATCGCGGAAGCGCACTTCGGTTTTGGCGGGATGTACGTTCACATCCACGCCTTCGGGCGGCAAGTTCAGAAATAGCGCATAGGCGGGGTGACGGTCGTGGTGCAGGATGTCGCGATAGGCTTCTCTGAAGGCATGAGCGATGACTTTGTCGCGCACGTAGCGGCCATTGACGAAGACATATTGCGCGTCGCGACCGCTTTTGGAATAGGCGGGTAGCGCCGCCAGGCCGGACAAACGAAACAGCCCGGCTTCGACCAGCACATTGACGGAAGCGCCGACAAAATCTTCGCCCAGCACGGCACCAATTCTGTCTTCCTGCGATTGCGCAACAAAGCGCAACTGCACGCGGCCATTGTGGGTAAGCGTGAATGCCGCATCCGGCCTGGACAGCGCCATGCGTTTGACGACTTCGGCGCAGTGGGCGTATTCGGTGGCTTCGGATTTGAGAAACTTGCGGCGTGCAGGGGTGTTAAAAAACAGGTCGGCCACGCTAATCAGCGTGCCGGACGACAGCGCAGCCGGTTTGACTATTCCCGGCGCGTTGCCTTCGGCTTCGATCTGGCTGGCATGGGCATCTGCCGCACTGCGGCTGGTGATGGACACCCGCGCCACCGAAGCTACGCTGGCCAGCGCCTCGCCGCGAAATCCCAGACTCGCCACGCTTTCCAGGTCTTCCAGCGTGCCTATCTTGCTGGTGGCGTGGCGCGTTAATGCCAACAATAATTGATCGGCGGAAATGCCCACGCCATCATCCTGAACGGAAATCAGCTTGGTGCCGCCCTGCTCCAGCTTGATGTCGAGGCGCGCAGCCCCGGCATCCAGACTGTTTTCGATGAGTTCCTTGAGTGCCGAAGCCGGACGTTCCACCACTTCGCCAGCGGCGATCTGGGAGATGAGAATGTCGGGGAGAACCTGAATGGGGCGCATAGCGAGTTACCCGGGATTGTCCATTGGATGAGCGTGAATGCGTACTTGTGGGAGCGCCGCCCCCGGCGCGAATGCGTCCATCATCGCGCCGGGGGCGG
>JAYUCZ010000072.1:0-4776 GCA_043740065.1 Thiobacillaceae bacterium
GGGCAAGCCGGTTGACCTGGCTGGTGCTTGGGCGGCCAGCGGCATGGTGCTGCCCGCACTGCTGCAACGTTTGTTGAGCCATGCGTTTTTTGCCCAGTCGCCGCCCAAGAGCGCGGGTCGGGAACAGTTCAATCTGAACTGGCTGGCAGGAGAACTCGCAGGTGATGAAGCCCCGCAAGATGTCCAGGCGACATTACTGGAGCTCACCGCAAGAGGCATCGTGGATGCTGCCAATAACTGGTGCGCCGGATTTGAAGCGCTCTACGTTTGCGGCGGTGGCATACACAACACAGCCTTGATACAGCGTCTGAAGGCACTGACTGCAAGGTCAGTGGAATCCAGCGCCCAACTAGGCATGGATCCAGACTGGCTGGAAGCCATTGCTTTTGCCTGGCTTGCGCAACAGTGCCTGGAGGGGAAACCGGGCAACCTTCCAGCTGTGACTGGCGCTTCCGGCACGCGTATTCTCGGTGCTATTTACCCGGCGTAAGTTCATTTGAATACCGGCAACAAAAAAGGACTCCGGAGAGTCCTTTTTTGCGGTTTATCAAAAACTCAAACCGAGAACGACGAGCCGCAACCGCAAGTCGTGGTGGCGGTGGGGTTCTTGATAACGAACTGCGCACCTTCCAGACCTTCGCTGTAATCAATTTCCGCGCCCACCAGATACTGGAAGCTCATGGAGTCAATTAACAAAGTCACGCCGTTTTTCTGCATGGCGGTGTCATCGTCGTTTTGCACTTCGTCGAAGGTAAAGCCGTACTGGAAACCAGAACAGCCGCCACCAGACACAAACACGCGCAGTTTCAAATCGGGGTTGCCTTCTTCTTCAATCAGCGATTTCACCTTGTTGGCGGCGCTATCGGTAAAGTTCAGCGGGATTTCGGTCATGGCATTCATTGTGGGACTCCTAACTAAGTGCGCTTCATTATCCGCAAAGTGCGGCGCTAGTCAAGCAAAGACCATGTTTCTATTAGGTTTAAGGAAGCAAGCCAATATCGTCGATCGCGGTCGTTTCCAGCAAACCAAACATCAAATTCATGTTCTGCACCGCTTGCCCTGCCGCGCCTTTAACCAGATTATCGATGACCGACAGCACCACCACCACATCGCTGCCCTGTGGCCGGTGGACAGCCATGCGGCAAATGTTTGCGCCGCGCACCGAGCGGGTTTCGGGGTGGCTGCCCGCAGGCAACACATCCACAAAAGGCTCGTTAGCGTAGCGCTGTTCATACAAGGCTTGCAGGTCAGCTTCCTTGGTCAATTTTGCATAGAGCGTGGAGTGAATGCCGCGAATCAGCGGCGTTAAATGCGGCACAAACGTCAGCCCCACGCTATGTCCAGCGGCAAACGACAAGCCCTGACGAATTTCCGGCAGGTGACGATGCCCGGCCACCGCATACGCCTTGAAATTGTCCGCCGCTTCGGCAAACAAAATATGCGTTTCGGCCTTGCGCCCTCCGCCAGATACGCCCGATTTGCAATCCGCCACCAAATGCGTGGTATCGACCAGGCCATTTTCGATCAATGGCAAAAACCCAAGCTGGGTCGCGGTTGGATAGCAACCGGGGTTGGCGACAAGACGGGCTTTCTTGATGGCTTCGCGATTCACCTCGGGCAAGCCATACACCGCCTCCGCCACCAGATCAGCACAGGCATGATCCAGCTTGTACCAGGCCTCCCACACCGAAACGTCCTTGATGCGGAAATCTGCCGCCAGGTCGATGACCTTCACGCCCGCATCCAGCAAGGCGCGGGTTTGCTGCATGGCTACGCCATTAGGCGTGGCAAAGAACACCACATCGCACTTTTCCAGTCCGGCTTCTTCCGGAGTGGAAAACGCCAGGCTCACGCGCCCGCGCAGGTTGGGGAACATGTCCGCAACTTTCATGCCCGCCTCCTTACGCGAGGTAATGGCGGTTAACGCAACCTGTGGGTGACGCGCCAGCAAGCGCAGCAGCTCTACTCCGGTGTATCCGGTTCCCCCAACAATACCGACTTTAATCATTAACTCCCCCTCTCCCTAACCCTCTCCCGCGAGGGGAGAGGGGATAAAAATCAAATACCCACGGATTATGGCAAGAAAAAAGCCACCCTGAGGTGGCTTTTTTCGTGTGCCGCGTAAAAATTTCCCGGGCGAATTTCCAGCGCAGATTAACGCTTGGAGAACTGCTTGGCGCGACGTGCTTTGCGCAGGCCAACCTTTTTACGCTCGACCTCACGCGCATCGCGTGTCACCAGACCGGCGGCTTTCAGCGTGGGCTTGAGCGCGGCATCCAGGTCGATCAGCGCACGGGTAATGCCGTGGCGCACTGCACCGGCTTGGCCAGATTCACCGCCACCTGCCACGTTGACCATGATGTCAAAGCGGTTCAGGTTGTCGGTCAGCACCAGCGGCTGACGCACAATCATGCGGCCAGTTTCGCGGGAGAAGAACAAATCCACCGGCTTGCCGTTGACAACGATGTTGCCAGAGCCTGCCTTCATGAATACACGCGCCACAGATTCTTTGCGACGGCCAGTACCGTAGTTGTAATTACCGATCATGACTTAGCCCTTGATTTCTAGAGTTTGCGGTTGCTGGGCAGCGTGCGGGTGATCACCACCCGCATACACTTTCATTTTCTTGATCATGGCGTAGCCAAGCGGGCCTTTGGGCAACATGCCCTTGACTGCTTTTTCCAGCGCACGACCAGGAAAACGCGCCTGCATTTTGCCGAAAGTGGTTTCGTAAATACCGCCGGGATAACCCGAGTGACGGTAATAAATCTTGTCGGTTTCCTTGTTGCCGGTTACGCGGATTTTGTCGGCGTTAACCACAACAATGTAATCGCCGGTATCAACGTGTGGCGTATAAATGGCCTTGTGCTTGCCGCGCAGGCGATGCGCGATTTGCGCGGCCAAACGACCCAACACCAGATCAGTGCCATCGACCACGAACCAGTCGTGCGTTACTTCATGCGATTTTGCGGAGAAGGTTTTCATAACCTCAAATCCCTGTACTAGATATACGTAGCTAAATACATAGCTAAACTAATCATGCTGCCAAAGCCGAATCAACCCAGCCAATCGGGCAGCACTCGAAAGGGCGAGATTTTACGGGGCAAGCCATGGTCGTGTCAATGCCGGATTAGTCTTAGTCTCAATTTATCCATTCCAATCAGGTATGATTTCCAAAAATTTCACCTGGAGCCCGCATGAAAGCCCGTATTAAATGGATAGAAGGCGTAAGTTTTGCCGGCCAGAGCGAATCCGGCCACACCGTCGTCATGGATGGCCCACCAGACTCAGGCGGCAAAAATCTGGGCGTACGCCCCATGGAAATGCTGCTGCTGGGCATGGGCGGCTGCTCGGCCTTTGATGTGCTGCACATTTTGCGCAAAAGCCGCCAGCCCGTCACCGACTGCGTGGCCGAACTCGATGCCACCCGCGCCGATACCGACCCCAAAGTCTTTACCAAAATCCACATGCATTTCATCGTCACCGGCAAAGGGCTGGATGCCAAGCGCGTGGAGCAGGCAATCAAATTATCTGCGGAAAAATATTGCTCCGCCAGCATCATGCTGGGCAAGGTGGCTGAAGTCACGCACGATTTTGAAATCGTGGAAACCTGATTTACTCGATTTGGGTGCTGTAAAGCCGCTTGTTAGACAAGACCTCCAACAATCTGTCGATATTGGGATGCTTGCCCGGGTTCAATCGCGCATCATCCATATGCTCGGCATAAATTTCCAACCCTTCTTGCGCCGCATTCGCGTTAATCGCGCCATATTTTGCGGCCAGGTGCGCATACACGCGAAACGACCCCGCTGTACCCGGGGCATTAGCGATGACCGCTACTTTTGCGCCGTCCGCATCGCGTAACACCAGTTGTTCGCCTTTGGCAGCGGGCAAAGCTTCAAGATTCTCTTTAAACATCCAAATCCACCGGGTCAAATCCGCCGCGCAATCTGCTTCATCACCAGCGACGCACCGCGCATCGCCAGCTTGACTGGCGCGGGCAAAACCGCACCGCCATGCTGCACCGCCGTTTCGGCATGACGAATCTCGTCTGCCTTCATCTGCTCCACAATGGCGCGGCTTTTGGCATCGTGTTCAGGCAACTGCTTTAAATGCTCGTCCAAATGCGCTTCCACCTGGCGCTCGGTTTCGGCCAGAAAACCCAGATTCCATTTATCGCCCAACGCACCCGCCGCCGCGCCCAGCGCAAACGAGCCCACATACCACAGCGGATTGAGCAAACTCTTACGCCCACCTAATTCGTTAATGCGGCTTTCGCACCAGGCCAGATGATCGGTTTCTTCGCGTGCTGCCTCTTCCAGCGCTGCTCGGGCTTCAGGGTTACGCGCCGTCAGCGCCTGGCCCTGGTACAGCGCTTGTGCGCACACTTCGCCCACATGGTTTACGCGCATCAGCGATTCGATTTCGCGTTTTTCCAATTCGCTCAGTTCAACTTCGCCCAAGGCCGCAGCCGGATTTGGCCGATTCGCACGCGCAGGCACAAACACTGTGCGCAGACTGTTGTCGAAGGCCACAACTATTTGATCCACATTCAATTCAGGAAAGCTCATTCCCACAACACCTCCACCGGGTATTCGCGCATGATTTTATCCGCCGACACCAGTGTTAATCCCTCGCACCGGGCTTGCGCCACCAACATTCGATCGAACGGGTCGCCATGCAGGCGGGGCAATTTGGCCAATTCCCACACATGCGCTGGCGCAACAGGCAACAACTCTAGGTCATTCAAGGAAAACTGCTCATCCACCATCGTTT
>JAYUCZ010000073.1:0-4748 GCA_043740065.1 Thiobacillaceae bacterium
TTTAGAAAACCGACAATGTAAACCCTGACCCGGTCTTGCGGCACGCCGTAGTCCGACGAATTCAGCACAAAATGCCTGGCGAAATAACCCGCCTGCCGGATGCGTGTGAGGATATAAGCGAGCGCGCTCCGGTTGCGCGGGTCGGCCAGACCTTTTACGTTTTCAAAAATAAATGCTTTGGGACGGGATTGGTTAAGCAAATAAAGCGTGTCGTTCCAGAGTTGCCCGCGATCATCGTCAAACCCTAAATTTTTGCCAGCAATCGACCAGCTTTGGCAGGGAACTCCGGCAGTCAGAATGTCGTGGGCGGGCAGGCTTTTGACTTTGGTGATGTCACCCAGGTTCAGGCCGGGCTCTTCATTGAAATTGTTGCAGTAGGCGTGGATAGCATCGTTGTGTATCTCGCTGAAGTTGACGCATTGCCCGCCCAGCTTGCCTAGCGCGAGCCGAAACCCCCCGATCCCGGCGAACAGGTCGATGAAAGTAAAAACTGGCGCACTCGATGTGGAGACCAATTCAGTTCATCTCAGCAGGTAATCCTGGGCGTTGGGCGGCGGTTCGATGCCGAGAAACTCGCGATAAATGCGTTCGCGGTATTCTTTCCCTAACTGGTTTACTTCGCGGATGAAATTTGCGTAAGTGCCTTCGCCCCCGATGAAATCCCAGAACTCGTTGCCGATCAATACGCATGGGTCGCAGCGCATATCAAACCAGCGCATGGGGAACGACCATTGGTAATCTTCCTTGCGGGAACCATACGGGTTGTAGGGCAACGCGTAATATGCGCCATCCACCGGCGCGGGTTCCATCGCCAGCAACTTGAACATCTTTTCTTTGCTGACTTTGGTTTGGTCGCTGTTGGGCAAAGGGCCTTTCAGCTCAAAGGCATAACGCAAACCGGTTGCCGGGTTGTGTATGTAGAGATCGCAAACCACAGACACCGGAATCGGATTGCCTCCCCCAGCGTTGATATACATCAGTTCTTCCGGCCAGTTTGGCGGTGTCTTGTGCTTTCCTTTTGGAGCGTGTTCCAGCCGGTTGAGGACTTCTTGAATGCGCCGCAGCCGTTCTTCGCCAATATTGCCTGTGATTGAATATCCCGTCGCGCAATGGCCGTGTGCTTCGGTAGCGACCACTTGGGCAAGCTTTTCCCAGACACCGCCAAAAGGCGTAACAAAACGCCGCTCGAAATGCGACCCCTTGAAAATCTCATCCGGCACAAGCGCCGCGTATAACGGCTTTTGCGAATGGTGCTTTTCCTTGATGAAAGGGTCTTCGATCAGCACTTTGTGCATCACTCTATCCATCATCGTGCCAATGACGGTCTGGATAGTTTTTGCGACCGGATTTTTGTTAGCCATGGCGATGCGTGTCGGTTTAATGTCCAAGAGTCGCTTGATTTTACACGCACTATTTTCGCGCCAGCACCTGCGCCAGATACTTGCCGGTATGACTGGCCGGATTCGCCGCCACCTCTTCCGGCGTGCCGGTGGCAATAATCAGTCCGCCGCCTGCGCCGCCTTCTGGACCCATATCTATCAGCCAGTCGGCGGTTTTGATTACGTCCAGATTGTGTTCGATGACGATCACGCTGTTGCCCTGGTCGGTTAAGCGGTGCAGGACTTTTAGCAGCAGTTCAATGTCGGCAAAATGTAATCCGGTGGTGGGTTCGTCGAGGATGTAGAGCGTGCGACCGGTGTCGCGTTTGGATAATTCCAGCGACAACTTGACGCGCTGCGCTTCGCCACCGGACAGGGTGGTGGCGGACTGGCCGAGGCGCACGTAGCCTAGGCCCACATCCATCAGGGTTTGCAGTTTGCGGGCGACCACGGGTACGGCGGCGAAAAATCCCAGCGCGTCTTCGATGGTGAAATCGAGTACTTCGCGGATGGTTTTGCCTTTGTATTGAATCTCCAAAGTTTCGCGGTTGTAGCGGTGGCCGTGGCACACGTCGCATGGCACATACACGTCGGGCAAAAAGTGCATTTCGACTTTGATGACACCGTCGCCCTGGCAGGCTTCGCAGCGTCCGCCTTTGACGTTGAAGCTGAATCGACCTGGCCCGTAGCCGCGCACGCGCGATTCGGGTACGCCCGCAAACAGCTCGCGAATCGGCGTGAACATGCCGGTGTAGGTAGCGGGGTTGGAGCGCGGCGTGCGACCGATGGGCGATTGATCGACGTTGATGACCTTGTCGAAAAATTCCAGCCCCTGAATTTCGCGGTGCGCTGCGGGCTCGGCGGTCGAGCCGTATAAATGGCGGGCGGTGGCGTTGTACAGCGTGTCGTTAATCAGCGTGGATTTACCTGAACCAGACACGCCGGTAATGCACACGAACAAGCCCAAGGGCAGGGTGAGGTCAACGTCGCCCAGGTTGTTGCCGGTCGCACCCAACACTTTAAGTTGGCGTTCCGTATCCACCGGACGGCGCTTTGTTGGCACGGCAATCTGTTTTTTGCCGGACAGGTATTGTCCGGTCAGCGAAGCGGGATTGTTTTGCACCTGTTCCGGTGTGCCTTCGGCCACCACTGCGCCGCCGTGTACGCCCGCGCCAATGCCCATGTCGATGACATAGTCGGCCATGCGAATCGCGTCTTCATCGTGTTCTACCACCAGCACCGAGTTGCCGATGTCGCGCAGATGTTTGAGCGTGCCGAGCAGGCGGTCGTTGTCGCGCTGGTGCAGGCCGATGGACGGTTCGTCCAGCACATACATCACGCCGGTTAAGCCGGAGCCAATCTGCGAAGCCAGCCGGATGCGCTGCGATTCGCCACCGGACAGGGTGTCGGCGGAACGGTTAAGCGACAGATAGTTCAAGCCGACGTTGACCAGAAATCCCAATCGCGCAGAAATTTCCTGGACGATTTTTTCTGCCACCTGCGCCTTGTTGCCAAGCAGTTGCAGCGTATCGAAAAACTCCTGCGCCTGTTTCAGCGGCCAGCCGCTGATTTCATGCAGGGTTTTCCCGCCGATAAACACATGCCGCGCTTCGCGTCGCAGCCGCGTCCCTTCGCAGGACGGGCAGGGCTGGTTGTTGAGATATTTCGACAATTCTTCGCGCACCGCCAGCGAATCGCTTTCTTTGTAGCGCCGCTCCATGCTGTGCACGATGCCTTCAAAGGCGTGTTTGCGCGTGCTAAAGCCGCCTTTTTCGCCCAGGTGTTTGAACGGAATTTCTTCTTTTCCAGAGCCGTGCAAAATCACTTCGCGCACGCGCTCCGGCAGTTCTTCAAACGGCTTGTCCAGGTCAAAGCCGTAATGCATGGCCAGGCTTTGCAGCATCATGAAATAGAAATGATTGCGCTTGTCCCAGCCCTTGATCGCGCCCGCCGCCAGCGATAAATGCGGAAAGGACACGATGCGTGCCGCGTCTAAAAATGTGATTGCGCCCAAGCCATCACATTTTGGGCATGCCCCCATCGGGTTGTTGAACGAGAACAGGCGTGGCTCCAGTTCCGGCAGCGCGTAATCGCACACCGGGCAGGAAAATTTGGCAGAGAATAAATGTTCGCGGCCATTGTCCATTTCTACCGCCAGCGCTTTGCCGTCGGCGTGGCGTAGCGCGGTTTCAAACGATTCCGCCAGTCGCTGCTTGGCATCTTCGCGGACTTTCAGGCGGTCGATGACGACTTCGATGGTGTGTTTTTTGTTTTTATCCAGCTTGGGCACGTCGGTAATTTCAAACACGTTGCCATCCACGCGCACGCGCACAAAGCCCTGCGCTTGTAGCTCGGCAAACAAATCCACATTCTCGCCCTTGCGCCCCACAATCAGCGGCGACAAAATCATCAGCCTGGTGTCTTCGGGCAGCGACAAAACATGGTCAACCATTTGCGACACGCTTTGCGCCGCCAGCGGAATGGCGTGTTCCGGGCAACGCGGTTCGCCGGCACGGGCGAACATCAAACGCAGATAATCGTGAATCTCGGTGACGGTGCCAACCGTGGAACGCGGATTGTGGCTGGTGGCTTTTTGCTCGATGGAAATCGCCGGGCTTAAACCCTCGATCAAGTCCACATCGGGCTTTTCCATGATCTGCAAAAACTGCCGGGCGTAGGACGACAGCGATTCCACATAACGCCGCTGACCCTCGGCATACAAGGTGTCGAACGCGAGTGAAGACTTGCCCGAACCCGACAAACCGGTAATCACCACCAGCTTGTTTCTGGGGATGTCCAGGTTGATATTTTTAAGGTTGTGGGTGCGCGCACCGCGAACGCGGATGTACTCCATATTTGCAACTCGGGTGATTTTGGCAACCTGCTAATATACGGCATTTCGCGCCCGCGCCTTGGCTCTACATTCACCGCCCATCACTATCTTGGAATACTCCGACCACCTGACCCCAGTCGAAAAACGCGCCAGCATCGGCCTGGCCTCGATATTCGGCCTGCGTATGCTGGGCATGTTTCTCATCCTGCCGGTGTTTGCCCTGTACGCCCCCACCCTGCCGGGCGGCAACGACCATTTTATGGTGGGCATGGCGCTGGGCGCGTATGGCTTGACGCAAGCCTTGCTGCAACTGCCGTTCGGCATGTTGTCGGATCGTATCGGGCGCAAAAAAGTCATCATCTTTGGCCTGCTGATTTTTGCCCTGGGCAGTTTTATTGCCGCCACCGCCACCAGCATAGAAGGGGTGATTATCGGGCGCATGATTCAGGGCGCGGGCGCGATTTCCGCCGCCGTCACCGCGCTGCTGGCCGACCTGACCCGCGAGGAGCATCGCACCAAGGCCATGGCCGGCATCG
>JAYUCZ010000074.1:0-4741 GCA_043740065.1 Thiobacillaceae bacterium
TCAAATTCAGGCCATTTGCGGTGAGATACGGCTCGACCCCGAGCAGACGCATGGTGACAGACAGCACCAGCACGATCGCCATGTTGGTGGCGAGAAATAAGAAGATGCGTTTCATCGTATGCTCCAGAAGAAAGTGTAAATCAGTGCTCGGCAGCGCTGTGCTTGGCGCCAGCGATGCGATCCATCAGTGCGAACAACACCCCCGATAGCACCAGGACGAAGTGAATGCCGACGACCCAGGCCAGTTCGTAATTGCCATTGGGCGACGCGACGACTTCTTTGATGTTGATGAAGTATTTCAGCAGTTCGATGCCGGAAATGGCCACGATCGAGCCGATCAATTTGAGCTTGAGGTCGGAAAAACTCACATGCCCCATCCAGCTTGGACGGTCTTCATTTTCACCGGTGTCGATTTTGGAAACAAAGTTTTCATAGCCGGCAAAAATGATAATGATCAGCAGGTTGGCCACCAACGTGATGTCCACCAATGACAGTATCCCCAGCAGGGCAGCGCCGCTGTCGCCGGAAAATACGGTGGGAACCAGCGCGATAAACGCCTTGACGAATTTTACCAATAGCAAGGCGATGCCGCCGACCAGCCCCAGATAAAAAGGCACTAACAGCCAGCGGCTGTTGAACATGAAATGTTCCAGGCCGTGCTCGATTTTTTTGCTCATGTCGGGTTTCCTGATTGTGTAATGTGGTCTGCATTATCGGCTTCTGCGGCCAGGCCGGGTGCGAATTCCCGCTGGCGTGCCAGACGGCGTTCCAGTGTGCGTCCAGCGCGTTCGGTGGCGCGGTCGATGGCCACGTAAAGATCGGCCTCGGTGTCTTCGATCACGACAGCGGGGGCGGTTTTAAGTCGTACTTCAATCAAGCAGCGTTTGTCCGCGCCGCCTTTCGGGCCGTTGATGTCCGACAACCGCACTGTCAGCCGGGTGATGTGCTCATCGCCGTGATTCAGGCTGTAAGCCAGGCGCTTCATCACATAGTCGCGCAGGCCGTCGGTGAGCGTAAATCCCAAACTTTGAATACTGGTTTGCATGGCTGTTTCTTTCAGGTGAGTGAACGAGCGCTCATGCTACGGCCATACTTTAATAAAATAAATTCGATTTATCATTGCGATTGATTCGTGTTTTTCGATTCGGTCTGGTGTCTCGGATAAACCGAATGCGCCCGTCAGTGCATCCAAAAATGGGATATTGGTTGTTTCCGCATCCCTAAGTTGGTACGGTACGGAATGTTATTGGCTGCAGGCCGGATCAACGGCCTGCGCCAGCCACGCAATCAACGGCATCCAGCTTTCGCGCTCGGCGTGGGTAAGGTGCGGCGGCAGATCGAACAGGGTTTTGCCTTCAAACGCCGCGTTCACGTACTGCTGGGTTTCGTGCAGATAGGCAATCACCGGCAAATCGAGTTTTTGCAAAAACAGTTCCAGCGTGACGGCAGCGCGGGTGCGCGGGGCCATGCGCATACCGACAATGCCGACAGCAATTTTGCCCTGACGGATTTTCTTTTCTGCCGCCAGTTCGGCGAGAAAATCCTGGCTGGCCTGGATGTCGAACAGCGAAGGCGAAATGGGTACCAGCACGCACGACACCAGCTTGACGGCATGGCCGAGATTTTTGCCATGCAGCCCGGCGGGCGAGTCGATGACCAGCCAGTCGGACGGGTCTTTTCCGCGTCCGCTGATCGAGATGAGCGGCAGGTTTTCGGCACGCCGCGCCAGCCATTTGGCAGCCGATTGTTGCCGATCCATATCCAGCAGACTGACGCGGTTTCCTTGCGAGGCCAGCCATCCGGCAAGATTGATGGACAGCGTGGTTTTTCCGGCGCCGCCTTTAGGGTTTGCTACCAGAATCGCTTTCATGCCACCTCCTTGTTGAGATAATTCACCGCAGAGTGCGCAGTGGACGCAGAGAAAAAACTCAGCGAACTCTGTGTATTCTGCGGTTATTAGTCTTTTCTCTCCACCTGCGTCACGTCCCTTACCGCGCCAAACGCCGCGCTGGTAGTCATCGCGGCGTAGGCGCGCAGGGCTTCGGAAACATGGCGTTCGCGGTTAATTGGTTTCCACGCATGTTTGCTGCGGGCGAGCATGTCGGCGTGGCGGCGGGCGAGTTCGTCGGCGTGTACCACCAGGTTGATGCTGCGGTTGGGGATGTCGATTTCGATGCGATCGCCTTCCTGCACCAGGCCAATCAGCCCGCCTTCGGCGGCTTCGGGCGAAACGTGGCCGATGCTCAAGCCCGAGGTGCCGCCGGAAAAACGTCCGTCCGTCACCAACGCGCACACTTTGCCCAGACCCTTGGACTTGATGTAGGAGGTGGGGTAGAGCATTTCCTGCATACCGGGGCCGCCACGCGGACCTTCGTAGCGGATCACCACAACGTCGCCCGCGACAATCTTGTCGGCGAGGATGGCTTCTACGGCGGCTTCCTGCGATTCGAACACGCGCGCCGGCCCACGGAACACCCGAATGGTGGAGGTGGGCACGCTGGTGGTGTAGCGCAGTTGATTCACTTCGAACATGCTTTCGTCAACACCTGCGGTCTTGACGATGCAGCCGTCTTCGGCAATGTTGCCGTACAGCACTGCCAGCCCGCCGTCCTTCGAATAGGCGTGTTCGATGTCGCGGATGCAGCCGTGCGCCACGTCGTCATCCAGAGTTTTCCAGCGCTGGTTCTGGCTGAACGCGGTTTGCGTGGGGATGTTGCCAGGGCCGGCTCTGTAATAGTGTTTTACGTCTTCATTCGTGGTGCGGCGTATGTCGTAAAGATCAATTTGCTCGCCCATGGATTTGCACAGCACGGTCGGCAAATCGCGGTGCAACAATCCGCCGCGTTCCAGCTCACCTAGCAGGCGCATGACACCGCCAGCGCGATGCACGTCTTCCATGTGGAACTCCTGGGTGGCGGGCGCAACTTTGGACAGGTTAGGTATCTTGCGCGATATGCGGTCGATGTCGGCCATCGTAAAGTCAACTTTGGCTTCGTGTGCGGCAGCCAGCAAATGCAGCACGGTATTGGTCGAGCCGCCCATGGCAACATCCAGCGCCACGGCATTTTCGAATGCGCCAAAGCTGGCGATGCTGCGCGGTAGTGCCGAAGCGTCGTCCTGTTCGTAATAGCGTTTGGCGAGTTTCACGATCAAACGTCCAGCGGCGAGGAACAGGTTTTTGCGCTCGGCGTGTGTAGCCAGCACCGAACCATTGCCGGGCAAACTCAAGCCCAGCGCTTCGGTCAAACAGTTCATCGAGTTGGCGGTAAACATGCCAGAACACGAACCGCAGGTGGGGCAGGCGGAGCGTTCCATTTGCGCCACTTCTTCGTCGCTGCGATTGGCATCCGCCGCGCTGACCATGGCATCGACCAAGTCCAGCTTAATGATTTTTCCATGGATAATAACTTTGCCGGATTCCATCGGGCCACCGGAAACAAACACGGTGGGGATGTTCAAACGCAAGGCCGCCATCAACATGCCGGGGGTGATTTTGTCGCAGTTGGAAATGCACACCAGCGCATCGGCGCAATGCGCGTTGACCATGTATTCCACGCTGTCGGCAATCAGATCGCGGCTGGGCAGCGAATACAACATGCCGCCATGCCCCATGGCAATGCCGTCGTCCACCGCGATAGTGTTGAATTCTTTGGCCACGCCGCCAAAGGCTTCGATCTCGCGTGCCACCAGTTGCCCCATGTCCTTCAGATGCACATGCCCCGGCACAAACTGGGTAAACGAGTTGGCGATGGCGATGATGGGTTTTTCAAAGTCGCCATCCTTCATGCCAGTGGCGCGCCAAAGCGCACGTGCGCCAGCCTGGTTGCGGCCATGGGTGGTGGTGCGGGAACGGTATTGAGGCATGATGGTCTTCTAGCAAAGCTATAATCAGCTCTGTATTTTACCCGCCCCAGCCGTCATTGCGAGCGAAGCGAAGCAATCCAGTTCAGCAAGGCAATGCTTCTGGGGCGCTTTGTCCTTACGTTTGATGATTACGCTACGGACTATGTCTATTTGATTTTGATTGACCTGCCATCATGCTCATCCATCCGCAATTCGATCCCGTTGCACTCTCACTCGGCCCGCTCAAGGTGCATTGGTACGGCCTCATGTACCTGCTGGCATTTCTGCAATTCTGGTGGCTGGGCAAGCGGCGCATGGCGACTCACCCGGAATTGGCCATGGGCGAAAAAGGTCTGGACGATCTGATGTTTTACGGCGTGCTGGGCGTGGTGCTGGGCGGGCGGCTGGGGCAAGTGCTGTTTTACGAACCGGCCTATTACTTTGCAAACCCGCTAGAAATTCTCGCGGTGTGGAAAGGCGGCATGAGCTTCCACGGCGGCTTTCTCGGCGTGCTGTTTGCCATGCTGATCTGGTCGCGCAAACAGGGCAAAAACTGGCTGACCACCACCGACTTTATCGTTCCGCTGGTGCCGCTGGGCTTGCTGTTCGGCCGCATCGGCAACTTCATCAACGGCGAACTGTGGGGGCGTATTGCCAGCCCGGACTTGCCCTGGGCGATCATTTTTCCGCAGGCCATGGACGGCAACACCTCGCGCCACCCTTCACAGCTTTATCAGGCGCTGGGCGAAGGCTTGCTGCTGTTCGTCATCCTGTGGCTGTTTGCCAGAAAACCGCGCCCGACCGGCGCGGTCACTGCGGTGTTCCTTATCGGCTACGGCGCGTTCCGGTTTGTGGCGGAATATTTCCGCGAACCAGATCACGGTATTTTTGGCGCATC
>JAYUCZ010000075.1:0-4740 GCA_043740065.1 Thiobacillaceae bacterium
GATCATCGAACGCAATCAGAAACACGTCGATGCCATTTGCAAAGCCGCCAAAAAAGCCGATGAAATCCTGCTGGCAACCGACCCGGACCGCGAAGGCGAAGCCATTTCCTGGCATTTGGCCGAAATTCTGACCGAGAAAAAACTCGCCAAGCCCGGCAAGATGAAGCGCGTGGCGTTTTATGAAATTACCGAAAGCGCGGTAAAAGATGCGGTCGCGCATCCGCGTGAAGTGTCGATGGACTTGGTTAACGCGCAGCAGGCGCGGCGGGTGCTGGATTATCTGGTCGGCTTCAACCTGTCGCCGCTGTTGTGGAAAAAAATCAGCCCCGGTCTTTCCGCCGGTCGCGTGCAAAGCCCGGCGCTGCGCCTGATCGCCGAGCGCGAGGACGAAATCGAGAAATTTGTCGCCCGCGAATACTGGACGCTGCATCTCGACACGCACAAGGAAAAAACCAGCTTCGCGGCACGCCTCACGCATTTTGAAGGCGATAAACTCAATCAGTTTTCGGTCGAAACCGAAGCCCGCCAGGCGCAAATGCTGGCCGCCCTGCAAGGCAAGGAAGCCCGCGTCATGCAGGTGGAAAAAAAGCGCAAAGCCCGCCACGCGCCGCCACCGTTTACCACCTCCACCCTGCAACAAGCCGCCGTGCGCCAACTGGGCATGACCACCGATCGCGCCATGCGCACCGCCCAGCAGTTGTATGAAGGCATCAACATCGGCTCCGACACAGTGGGCTTGATTACCTACATGCGTACCGACTCGGTGAATCTGGCCAACGAGGCCATTACCGAGATTCGCGCCTGGGTCGGCAAAAAATTTGATGCCGACTACCTGCCCAGCCAGCCGGTGCATTACAAAGCCAAAACCAAAAATGCCCAAGAAGCGCACGAAGCCATTCGCCCCACCGGCGTGGCGCGCACGCCGGACAGCCTGCGCAATTTTCTGTCGCAAGACCAGATGCGCCTGTACGAGCTGATCTGGAAACGCGCCGTGGCCTCGCAAATGAACGCCGCACAGTTTGATACCGTGGCGGCCGATTTGATGGTGCAGCAAGGCGTGTTCCGCGCCACCGGGCAAACACTGGCCTTCGCCGGTTTTCTCGCGGTGTATCACGACGACGAGCAGGACGAAGAAGAGGCCAAGCTGCCGCCGCTGAAAGAAGGCGAAATATTGTCGGTCGATAAAATCTACGGCGAGCAGCACTTTACCCAGCCGCCGCCGCGCTACACCGAAGCCAGCCTGGTCAAGGCGCTGGAAGAATACGGCATTGGTCGGCCATCGACTTACGCCAGCATCATCAGCACCTTGCAGGATCGCGACTACGCGATTCTGGACAAAAAACGCTTTATGCCCACGCCGATGGGGCGCATGGTGAATGGCTTTTTGACCCTGCATTTCAACCATTACGTTGATTACGACTTTACCGCCCGGCTCGAAGACAAGCTCGACGAAGTCTCCAACGGCACGCGTGTATGGACAGCCGTTCTAGCCGAATTCTGGAAGGAATTTGATCGCAATTTAACCGCCAAGCAGGATGTTGAACGCGGCATTCCGCTCGACGAAAAATGCCCCAAGTGCCAGGCGATCCTCAACCTGCAAGCCAGCAAGCGCGGCATGTTCATCGGCTGCTCGGCGTATCCGGCGTGCGATTACACGCGCCCCTTGCACGGCAACGAAGACGGCCCGACCAGATTGGGCGCGTATCCCGCCACCGGCGAAGACGTATTGCTGATGAATGGCCGCTACGGCTGGTATGTGCAAGTCGGCGCGACACCCGAAGACAAAAAAGCCCCGAAGCCGCGCCGCGCATCGCTGCCCAAAGCCATGCCGCCGGAAACCGCGACGCTGGAAGACGCACTCAGGTGGTTATCGCTGCCGCGTGAAGTCGGCCACAACCCCCAAACCGGCCTGCCCATCGTCGCCAACATCGGACGCTTTGGGCCCTATCTTTTGCACGATGCCAAGTTCAAATCCATTCCCAAGGAAGATGATGTTTACACCATCAATCTTGAGCGTGCGGTTGAAGTGCTGGAAATGCCCGCCACACGCGGCAACTCCGCCGCTAGCGAGAAAAAGGAACTGGGCAAACACCCGGACGACGGCAAAGTCGTCAACATTCAAAACGGTCGCTATGGCTGGTATGTCAGCCATAACAAGGTCAACGCCACCATACCCAAAGACCTCGACCCGCAGGAAGTCACCCTCTTGGATGCCTTGCCGCTGTTAGCGGCGCGCGCCGAAAAAGCCCCGGTCAAGAAAAAGGCAGCGGCGAAAAAGGTGGCTACACCTAAAGCTGCGGCAACCAAGGCCGCAACAACGGCAAAAAAACCCGCCGTTAAAAAAGCCGCCGCTAAAAGCAAAACCACCAAAGCCTGAACAGCGTATTAACTTTCTTGTAGGCTGCTAACCGAAGCCGTAATCCGACATTTTTTCAGCCATGCTGCCGACCAATGGTCGGATACTACGGATTCCGTCTTTGGTCTGCATCCGGGTTGCGCGGCCACTTCCAGGCTCGGCGTAAGGGGTCAACGTCAGGTTGTATGATGTTTGCATTGAATCGATCCCCCACAGCAAATGGAAGGAGGTTGGAAATGGGTGCTCAAGAACTGCTGGAACAAGCCTTGAAGCTCGCGCCTGACGAACGTTTCGCGCTGGCCGATCAGGTGTTGCACAGCCTGGATCGACCAGACCCGGTTATCGACCGGCTTTGGCTTGACGAGGCCGAACGCCGATTGGTGGCTTATCGCGCCGGAAAGGTCGAAGGGGTGTCGGTCGAGGCGATCTTTGGCGAGATCGAGTGAAGCTGATTTTCTCGCCTGAGGCTCGGTTGGAGTTTGAGGAGGCCGAGCGGTATTACGAACGACAGACACCCGGCTTGGGCGCGGCTTTCCGGGTCGCCGTCAAGGAAGCGTTGTCGCGCCTGCGCACTTGGCCGTTTTCGTGTCCGGTGGAGCGCGGCGATATTCGTCGGCTGATGTTGAGCCGGTTTCCTTACAAGCTGCTGTATTCGGTGGAGACCGATCATTTATATGTGCTGGCGGTGGCACACCAGCACAGAGAGCCCGGCTATTGGGCCGAGCGCACTGGCGAACAAAGTAGCCCGGATGTGGCGTAGAAAAATCCGGGAACTATCGGGGGAAAACCTGCGCCCTCCGCTTCAACAAGAAATGTCCGAAAAATGTCCGTACTCAATATCTCCTGCTACAAATTTGTCACGCTAGACGACCGCGCTGCGCTGCGCGACACCTTGCTGGCCGAGTGCGAATCGCGGCAACTCAAAGGCACCATCCTGCTCGCTCCGGAGGGCATCAACATTTTTCTGGCGGGCGAAGCCGAGGCGGTTCGTGGATGGGTTGCCGTATTGCACCAAGACCCACGCTTTGCGGACATTGCGCCCAAGGAAAGCTGGTCTGAAACCGCGCCATTCAAACGCGTGCGCGTGCGGCTAAAAAAAGAAATCATCACCATGAAAGTGACGGACATTTGCCCGGAAGCGCATCGTGCCAAAACCGTTTCGCCTCTCACCCTGAAAGCATGGCTGGATCGCGGGCAAGATGCAGCGGGGCGCGAAATCGTATTGGTCGATACGCGCAATGTCTATGAAGTGGAAGCCGGCACGTTCGTCAATGCGCTGGATTTTGGCATAGACCGCTTTTCACAATATCCCCAACAAATTACCGCGCACAAAAATGATTTCGCAAACAAGACCGTGGTCACTTTCTGCACTGGCGGCATCCGCTGCGAAAAGGCCGTGTTGTACATGAACAAGCTCGGCATGGCGCATGTCTATCAGCTCGACGGCGGCATCCTCAAGTATTTTGAAGAAGCGGGTGGCGCTCACTGGACTGGCAACTGCATGGTTTTTGACAACCGCAGCGCACTTGACCCGGGGCTTACGCCGGCAAACGAGCCGCGCCCGCATCGCTGATTTCAGTAGCATCGGGAATAAAAAACGGGCACCGAAGCGCCCGTTTTGCCGTACTGGTTTCCAGATTATTACTGCGGAACCAGTTCCACACGACGGTTCTTGAAGCGACCCTCTTCCGTACCGTTATCAGCAATCGGCTTGGCTTCGCCGTAGCCCATCGCGCTCAAGCGATCAGCAGACACACCCTTGCTAACCAGATAGGCACGCACGGTTTCGGCGCGGTTCTGCGACAGCTTGAGGTTATGCGCATCGTCGCTGTTGGAGTCGGTATGCCCGGCCACTTCAACTTTGGCATTACCCCATTCCTTCAAGGTGGCGGCGGCCTGGTCAAGAATGGCAGCAGACCCGGAACGCAGCGTCGCTATGTCGTTGTCAAAGTTCACGCCATCCAGCGTCAGCTTTTTGGGCGGAGCGGGGGGCGGAGGCAGCGGGCAACCGTCAGCGGTCTTGGCAAACACGGTGGGGCAAGCATCCATGCCATCCACAATACCGTCACCATCGGTATCCAGTTCGCAACCTTCGGCGTTGACCTTGCGCCCGGCAGGCGTAGTAGGACACTTGTCCAGACCATCTACCACGCCGTCCTTATCGCCGTCCTTATCGCCATCCAGTTCGCAGCCTTCGGCATTAACCGTACGACCTGCCGGGGTGGTGGGGCACTTGTCCAGACCATCTACCACGCCGTCCTTGTCGCCATCCAGTTCGCAGCCTTCAGCGTTCACTTTACGGCCTGCCGGGGTAGTGGGGCACTTGTCCTTGTCATCAGTTACGCCGTCCTTGTCGCCATCAAGCGGGGCGGGCTTGGGCTTGG
>JAYUCZ010000076.1:0-4735 GCA_043740065.1 Thiobacillaceae bacterium
ACGAAACATGAAACAGCGTATTTTTCCACCAAGCGTCGTTGCATCACCTTGCCGTATACCCCATACGGCTGCGGGTCTGCGCCTAGCCTGGCGAAAAAATCCATCTGTTTCATTTGTTCCGTTATTTCCGGTTCGTGACACTAGTAATAAATTACTTGCTAAAACTGGCATAAAAAACTGTCTATTCGCTTGCGTGGATAAAGCATCCTGCTCTATTCTTCAAGCATCCAAGAAGGATGACGTTTTGCTGGGCAATGGGTTTTGCATATTCTGGCACGACGTTTAATACATACAGCCAACATCTATGGAGGATGACGATGCGGAATTTAAGATTGGCAATGGCGGTGAGCTTGTCTGGCGCGATGCTGCTGGCGGCTTCGGTTCAGGCTTCTGACGCGCCCAAGCCCGCAGCCGGCGCAACCAAGCCGGTCGCCGAGGCACCGAAACCGGTCGCTGTGACTGCTGCGCCAAAAAAAGAAGAGACGGGCAAGGACATTTCCTACAACCGCAGCAAGGGCAATTGCCTGGCTTGCCACGGCATGCCGACGCAGCCTGATGCAGAGTCCACCGGACTGTATGGCCCGCCGCTCATCGCCATGAGTGCGCGTTTCCCGGACAAAGCCAAGTTGCGCGCCAAAATCTGGGATGCAACCGCCACCAATCCGAACAGTTCCATGATGCCATTCGGCAAGCATCAGATACTTACCGAGCAGGAAATAGACAAGGTCGTTGACTTTGTTTATGGTCTTTAATCGCTTTAACTTTTAGCAACCAACGGTTTTATATTTATTCAAAGGAGATTTGCATGAACGCATTGCGTAGAAATGTTCTCAAGGGTGCCACTGGCGCAGGTGCCGTAGCTGCCGCAGTGGCCGCTGGCCTGATGACCCCGACCAGTGTGCTGGCTGGCGCACCCGCTTCCGCATTCCAGGCCAAGAATTTGGCCGATGTTATGAAAGGCATGGGGCTGCCCGCAGCGGCCGACTCCAAGGACATCAGCATCAAGGCTCCCGATATTGCCGAAAACGGTGCCGTGGTGCCGGTTGAAGTGACCAGCAACATCGCCGGCACGACGGCCATCGCCATCCTTGCCGAGAAAAACGCCACCCCGTTGGTAGCCGATTTTGATTTTGCTGGCGGCGCACAGGGCTTTATTGCCACCCGCATCAAGATGGGCAATACCGCACTGGTGCGCGCCATCGTGACCGCTGGTGGCAAAACCTACCAGGCCACCAAGGAAGTGAAAGTGACTATCGGCGGCTGCGGCGGCTAACCCTCCCACGCAAGATAACTGATTATTCCGAAATTCTGAAAGGAAGCAAAAATGGCTGAACCAATGAAAATCCGCGCCACCATGGCTGGCGATGTGGCGGACGTTAAAGTGTTGATGAATCACCCCATGGAAACCGGCTTGCGCAAGGATGCCAAAACCGGCGATCTGGTACCCGCACACTTCATTACCAAGGTGGTTGCTACCGTGAACGGCGCAAACGTGCTGACCGCAGGCATGGGCGGCGGCGTGTCCAAGAACCCCTACCTGGGTTTCAAGGTCAAGGGTGTCAAGGCCGGCGACAAGGTCAGCGTGTCCTGGGAAGACAACAAGGGCGACAAGCGTACTGACGAAGCTGCTGTCGCCTAATCCGGCAGGCTAAATCGTAAGCTGGCTGTACGGGGCGGAGTGATCTTCGCCTTGTTTCATAGCTCAAATTCATGAGCATCACACGCCAATGTTTTCGGAGGAGACAAAATGAAAAAAGCAATACTGGGGCTGATCGCAATCGGTCTAATGGGAGGTGCGATGAGCGCCATGGCGGCTCCGGAGCAGGATCGCCAGGATTTGATCAAGAAGTACACCGGCCAATGGCCCAACGTTAACATTGACGATTACGTTCATGGCGCACTGGCGTTGGATGCAGACTCCAAGGCGCAGTACGATGCCATCATGGAGTTTCCGCCCTTTGAAGGTGACTTGGACAAAGCCCGCAAGATGCTGGCTACGCCTTTCAAGAACGGCAAAAAATATGCGGATTGTTTCCCCAACGGCGGCAAGAATATCGCCGGAAACTATCCTAACTTTGATGACAAGGCCGGTAAGGTCGTGACGCTCCAGGATGCGATTAATACCTGTCGCGTTGCCAATGGCGAAGAAGCGTTCAAGCTCAATGACATGAAAACCATGGGCTTGCTAAGCAGCGCGCTGCGCGAGCAATCCGACGGCATGTTGATGAACGTCAAGGTGGAAGGCGCGGCTGCCAATGCGGCGTATGAGGCGGGCAAAAAAACCTTTTTCTCGCGTAAGGGGCAGTTGAATTTTGCCTGCGCTACCTGCCATGTGCAAAATGCCGGCGTGCGTTTGCGTTCGGAGCTGCTGTCTCCGGCCGTGGGTCATGCCGTACATTGGCCGGTATTCCGTGGGGGCGACAATCTGGTGACGCTGCAACAGCGCTATACCGGCTGTTACACGCAGGTTCGTGGCGTACCTCCGGCACAAGGCAGCGCCGAATTCAACAATCTGGAGTATTTCCATTCTTACTTGTCCAATGGCTTGCCCATGAAGGCCAACGTATTCCGTAAGTAAGACACGTCGCACAGTAAAGGCCTGGATGTTTCCAGGCCTTTTTTATTCGATCTGTGCAGATTCAACCTGTACGAATAGCTCATAGCTACTATTTACCGGTGCGGCAAGACCGCTGACAATCTGCCCAGACCTGAATCCACCAAGGAGAACAAACACCATGATGAATCGTCGCGAATTTCTGCAAATGCTGGCGGTCGCTGCCGCCTCCGGCATGGCCATCGACAGCAAAAAAGCCCTGGCGGGCGATGTCGATTTCTACAATCTGCCTAAATTTGGCAATGTGTCGTTGATGCACATGACCGATTGCCATGCGCAACTGCTACCGATTTATTTTCGCGAACCCAATGTCAATATCGGCATAGGCGGCGCAACCGGCAAGGTGCCGCATCTGGTGGGCGAGCATCTGCTCAAGGCTTACGGCATCAAGTCCGGCACACGCGAGGCGCACGCTTTCACCCATCTCGATTTTGTACAGGCGGCCAAAACCTACGGCAAGGTCGGCGGTTTCGCGCATCTGAAAACCCTGGTGGACAAAGTTCGCGGCCAGCGTCCCGGTTCGCTGCTGCTGGACGGCGGCGATACCTGGCAAGGTTCCGCCACCGCGCTGTGGACCAACGCGCAGGACATGGTGGATGCTTGTATCGCGCTGGGCGTAAACGTGATGTGCCCGCACTGGGAAATGACCTACGGTGCGGCGCGTGTGATGGAGATCATCAACAAGGATTTCAAAAAAGCCGGGATTGATTTTGTCGCGCAAAACGTCGTCACCAACGACTTTGGCGATCAGGTATTCAAGCCTTATGTGATGAAGGAAATGAACGGCGTGAAAGTCGCCATCGTCGGCCAGGCCTTCCCCTACACGCCGATTGCCAACCCGCGCTATATGGTGCCGGACTGGAGTTTCGGTATTCGCGATGACGGCATGCAGAAGTGGGTGGACGATGCGCGTGCCAAGGGCGCAAAAGTGGTGGTGGTGCTGTCGCACAACGGCATGGACGTGGATCTCAAAATGGCCAGCCGTGTCACCGGCATTGATGCCATTTTTGGCGGCCACACGCACGACGGCGTGCCGCACCCCATCCAGGTCAAGAACGCTAAGGGCACCACGCTGGTCACCAACGCCGGTTCCAACGGCAAGTTCCTCGGCGTGATGGACTTCGACGTTAAAGGCGGCAAGGTCACTGGCTGGAAATACAACCTGCTGCCGGTGTTCTCCAACCTGCTGCCGGAAGATGCCAAGATGGCCGCGCTGATTAAAAATGTGCGTGCGCCTTACATCGCAAAGCTCAACGAAAAGCTCGCCGTCACCGAAGACTTCCTGTATCGCCGTGGCAATTTCAACGGTACGTTCGATCAGGTTATCCTCGACGCATTGATGAAAGTCAAAGGTGCGGATGTGGCCTTCTCACCGGGCTTCCGCTGGGGCACTTCGCTGTTGCCGGGTGATGTGATTACCATGGATCGGCTGATGGATCAGACTGCGATTACCTACCCGGCCACCACGCTGAATAACATGACCGGTGAAACCATCAAGACCATCATGGAAGACGTGTGCGACAACCTCTTCAACGTCGACCCCTATTATCAACAGGGCGGCGACATGGTGCGCGTCGGCGGCATCCAGTACACCGTCGATCCCAACAAGAAAATCGGTTCGCGCATCAGCAACATGATGCTGGCTGGCAAGGTCGTTGACCCGCGCAAGACTTACAAGGTGGCAGGCTGGGCACCCGTGGGCGAGGGCGTGACCGGCACACCGATCTGGGATGTGGTGGCGGAGTATCTGCGCGACATCAAGGTTATCAAGCCGGTCAAACTCAATCTGCCCAAGGTGGTTGGAATCGGTAACAACAATCCGGGTATCGTCTGATCAGACTGTTATCTGGGAGAAACAAACGGAGCCGCAAGGCTCCGTTTTTCATTTTGGCTAAGGCTATCTTGGCCGGATCGTTTTTAGCGTTTGCTTGGCGGCTTCCTTCAATATCTCCAACCGTAAGTCTTTACGGCCATAAATGGTCTGTTCGATCAGGGCAATCAATTCCGCCACACCGTTCGTGTTTGTTTGCGCATCAATCTGGCTGCGCCATGTCCCCAGGCTTACTGCCGGCAACGCATTTGCACGCAGTGAAAATTTACGCAGCGCTTGCGCCAGTTCGT
>JAYUCZ010000077.1:0-4733 GCA_043740065.1 Thiobacillaceae bacterium
GAAAAACTGCTCATCCGGCGCGAGAAAAGACCGGTGGACGTACCCGCCGACTATGCTGCGGAAATGGTCAGACAAACCCTGATTCAGCAATATGGCGAAGAAGCGCTCTACAACTCGGGTTACAAGGTTTACACCACCATCCGGCGCAAGCATCAGGAAGCGGCGAATCATGCGCTATGGCGTGGTGTGCTGGCTTACGAGGAGCGCCACGGTTATCGCGGCCCGGAAAAAATCGTCCGTTTACCCACCGCTCCGGACGAGCGCGAGAAATTCATTCACGACACTTTGCGCGTCATCGAATCCGTTAACGGCCTGACCCCGGCCGTAGTGGTTGCCGCCAAGCCCAATCTGGTTAGCGCGGTTTTGCCAGACGGCAAAAAAGTGGATGTCAGCGGCGCATCGCTCAAGCTCGCAGCCAAATGGCTGGACATGAAAACGCCTTCGGACAAACGTTTGTACCCCGGTGCGGTGATCCGGCTTTTGCAGAATAAAGACGGTAGCTGGAAAATCAGCCAGTTGCCCGAGGTTGAGGCAGCATTCGTTTCGGTTGACCCAAACACCGGGGCAATTACTTCATTGGTGGGCGGGTTTGACTACAACCGCAACAAGTTCAACCACGTCACCCAGGCCTGGCGGCAGCCCGGCTCCAGTTTCAAGCCGTTTATCTATTCCGCCGCGCTGGAAAAGGGTTACACCCCGGCCAGCATCATCGACGATGCGCCTGTATCGCTGTCGGCGGAAGATGCGGGCGGCACGCCATGGGAGCCCAAAAACTACGACGGCACCTTCTCCGGCCCGGTGCGCATGCGGGTGGCCTTGACCAAATCGCTCAACATGGTGTCCATCCGTTTGTTGCAGGGCATAGGCCCGGAATACGCACGCGACTATATCCGCCGCTTTGGCTTTGACCCGTCGCGCCATCCACCTTATCTGACGCTGGCACTGGGCGCAGGCTCCACCAACCCGCTACAAATGGCGGGCGCTTACGCCGTGTTTGCCAACAGCGGCTACCGCATTTCGCCTTACCTGATCGAGCGCGTGGTTGCTCCAGACGGCAAGGTGCTGATGCAAAGCCGCCCGGTCACAGTCGCTGGCGGCGCACCGCGTGTACTCGATCCGCGGGTGGCTTTCCTTGCTACCAGCATGATGCAGGACGTGGTGCGACGCGGCACAGCCGCACGGGTAGGCCAGTTGGGGCGTTACGACCTGGCAGGCAAAACCGGCACCACCAACGATCAGCGCGATGGCTGGTTTGCCGGCTTTAATCCGGATATCGCTGCGGTGGCCTGGATCGGATTTGACCAACCCAAACCACTGGGCGCGGGTGAAACCGGCGCACAAGCGGCGCTGCCGATCTGGATGGAATTTATCGGCAAGGCGCTTTCCAATACGCCGCAAAAAGGCTTTGCCGTACCGGATGGCGTGGTGTCGGCCACCATCGACCCGGCCACCGGCGAGATTTTGCCGGAGGGCAGCACGGGCATCAGCGAATACTTTTTGCAGGAAAGCCTGCCCGGCGCGGCGGGTGCCGCTTTGCCGGAACATGCTTTATGAAATCTGGCGACATGCGCCGCCGCATCGCGCATGAAGCGGCGCGACTGATTGCCAAAGACGGCAGCATCGACTACGGCTCCGCCAAGCGCAAGGCCGCCCGCCAGTTGGGTGCGCCGGACAGCCAAAATCTGCCCGACAACGCTGAAATCGAGGAAGCCCTGCGCAGCTACCAGGCACTTTATCAAGGCTCGGAACAAACCGATGTGCTTGATCTGTTGCGCAAGATAGCCGTTGAATATATGGCGTTATTGCAGGACTTTGACCCGCATTTGACCGGCTCGGTGCTAAATGGCACCGCTGGCCAGCACTCTGATATCAACCTTCAGTTGTTTACCGACAGCGACAAGGAAGTGGAGTTTTTTCTGATGGGCCGGAAAATTGCCTACCAGTCTGGCGAAACCCGCACCGACGGCCAGGACTACCCGCATTTTTCCATTGATGACCCGCGCGCAGCAGTGGAAGTCACGGTTTACCCGCCGCTGGCATTACGCCAGATGAAGCACAATCAGCCCGACGGCAGCCCCAGGCGGGTACGCTTGAATCAGGCGCGCACCCTGTTTGAAACAGCGCAAAACCCTTGAACCACGAAGGGCACAAAGGTACACAAAGAAACTTCTATAAATTCGTCATTCCCGCGTAGGCGGGAATCCAATTCTTTGATTTAATTAGGTTCCCGCCTACGCGGGAACGACGAAAAGCAAATTTCCTTCGTGCCCTTAGCGTCCTTTGTGGTGAACCGCTTTTTTGTGGTTTAGATTTAGGCTCGACCCCGCGCCAGCCGCCGCGCCACATCCAGCGCAAAGTACGTCAAGATGCCATCCGCACCGGCGCGTTTAAATCCGAGCAAGGCTTCCAGCACACAAGCCTCTTCATTGATCCAGCCATTTTGTCCCGCCGCTTTCAGCATCGCGTATTCGCCGCTGACCTGATAGACGTAGGTGGGTGCGCCGTAAGCATCCTTGACCTTTTTGACAATATCCAGATACGGCATGCCGGGCTTGACCATGACCATGTCCGCGCCTTCCTGCAAATCCAGACCGACTTCCCACAGCGCTTCGTCGGAATTGGCCGGATCCATCTGGTAGGTGTATTTGTTGCCCGCGCCCAGATTGGCGGCAGAACCCACCGCATCGCGGAACGGGCCATAAAAGCTGGAAGCATATTTGGCCGCGTAGGCCAGAATCCGTGTGTGGATGTGACCGTCCGCGTCCAGCGCAGCACGCACAGCGCCGATGCGGCCATCCATCATGTCGGACGGTGCCACGATATCTGCGCCCGCTGCGGCATGACACACCGCCTGTTTTTGCAGCACCACCACGGTTTCGTCGTTCAGCACATAACCGCCGTCGTCGATCAGGCCGTCCTGGCCATGGCTGGTGTAGGGGTCAAGCGCCACATCGGTAATGATGCCCAGCCCCGGCACGGCTTTTTTTAGCGCGGACACAACCGTGGGAACCAAACCGTTTGGGTTGAACGCCTCTTCTGCGCGCAATGATTTCTTCGCGGCATCTACCACCGGGAACAACGCCAGCGCGGGAATGCCGAGACGTGCGCATTCTTCCGCCAGCGGCAGCAGCAAATCCAGCGACAGGCGCTCGACACCCGGCATGGAGCGTATCGTCTCGCGGCGATTCTGCCCATCCAGCACAAACACCGGGTAGATCAGATCCGCCGAAGTAAGCACATGCTCTCGCATCAAGCGGCGGGAAAACTCGTCATGGCGCATACGGCGCATTCGACGACCGGGAAAAGAACCAAAAGGTAGCGTCACATTACCCTCCAAAAAACGGCCAGCTAAATTTTAAAAGCGAATTTTCAAAAGCGAGTGGAACTATTTTACGACGGGTGCGCTCTACTGTTACAGATAGCCTTGGCTGTCTCCCGCTTCTCCTCCCTGAGCGGGGACCTTCAGCCAGAAGGTCTTTTCGCCCCGACCCAACCCCTTGGTCGGGGTTTTTTATGCGCACTCAAGCCGTTTCGCCCGGATGAATCATCCGGGTTAGCGCCATTCAGATATCAGAATCGGGCTGTTCGCCCCGCGCCGCAGCCAGCTCGTCGCGCAGCCAACCGCTAATAACGATTTCTGCCTCCTCCACGCCCTGTTTGGCCAGGCTGGAAAACAATTGCACACTCACTTGCGGATAAAGTTTGAGCGCTGACCGCACTTGCGCCAGCGTGCTGCCCGCCACACCACGCGAGAGCTTGTCCGCCTTGGTCAGCAAAATATGCACGGGCAAGCCACGTGGTAAAAACCAGTTCAACATCCGATGATCCAGCGGCGTAAGCGGATGACGGGCATCCATAATCAACACCAGACCGGATAATGTTTCGCGCGTTTGCAAATAACCCGACAGCACTTTTTCCCAGGTTGCGCGGATTTCCGCCGGAACCTTGGCATAGCCGTATCCCGGCAGATCGACAATGTGTTGCCCATTTCCCACGTCAAAGAAGTTAATCAACTGGGTGCGCCCGGGGGTTTTGGACACAAAAGCCAGGCGGTTATGCCGCGCTAACGTATTGATGGCACTGGATTTTCCGGCGTTGGAACGCCCGGCAAAAGCCACCTCGCCATGGCTGTATGGCAACTGCGTCAGGTTGGCGGCAGAGGTGGTAAAAACCGCCTGTTGAAAGAGAGTGTGTGACAAGGCCATTGGCAGGTATATGCAAATTCGTTAAAATTTCGCCATTTTACGCACACGCCCGTGCAAATAGCCTTACAAGTTAACGGACATGGCGATTCGCCACCCCGGAATATGAAACCTTGTCGCGCCGTGTCCGTTCCCCCACCCCGCCCTCCCCCAGAGGGAGAGGGGACAAAGTGTCGCTGACGCGAGTTTCACGTTAATAGTTAATCCCATGAGGAATTTTTGATGAAAACCCAACTGGCACTGATTTTTGCCACCGCCCTTTTTGCCACCCTGTCCATATCGGCTTTTGCCGCCGTGCCTGCCCCCAGCAAAGGCGACCCCAAAGCCGCCGACGCGATTGTTAACCAGGTGTGTGCTGGCTGCCACGGTGTCGATGGCAACAGCCCCGTTACCACCAACCCCAGCCTGGCGGGTCAGGGTCACGAATACCTGAACAAACAACTGGCCGACTACAAATCCGGCGAACGCAAGAGCGCCGTGATGATGGGCATGGTCGCCAGCCTGTCATCCGCCGACATGAACAACTTGTCG
>JAYUCZ010000078.1:0-1936 GCA_043740065.1 Thiobacillaceae bacterium
TGCTGGGATTCAGAACGCCACACGAGGTATTCTTCGGGCTAGAAATGCGCTACACCAATATCCCGTTAACCGTTGCACTTCGAACTTGAATCCGCGAGCGTTAATAATGTCCGATTACCGGGAAGAGTTTGTTCAGTTTGCCATTGACGCGCAGGTGTTGTGCTTTGGCGAATTCAAAACCAAAGCGGGGCGCATGTCGCCGTATTTCTTTAACGCGGGGTTGTTCAACGACGGCATCAAGCTGAAAAAGCTGGGCGAATTTTACGCCAAAGCCATCGTCGATTCCGGCATCGTGTTTGACGTGCTGTTTGGCCCGGCTTACAAGGGCATTCCGCTGGCGGCCAGCATAGCCATTGCACTGGCGGGCATGGGGCGCAACGTGCCGTTTGCATTTAACCGCAAGGAAGCCAAGGATCACGGCGAGGGCGGCACGGTGGTCGGTGCCGAGTTGAAAGGCCGGGTGCTGATTGTGGACGATGTGATTTCTGCCGGAACTTCGGTGCGCGAATCGGTGGAACTCATCAAGGCGCACGGCGCGGTTTCGGCAGGCGTGGTGATTGCGCTGGATCGCATGGAAAAAGGCACGGGCGAAAAATCTGCGGTGCAGGAAGTGCGAGAGCAGTACGCGATGCCGGTGGTGGCGGTGGCGACGTTAGTGGATTTGATCGGGTATTTGCAAACAGCAAATTCAAGTGGTTCTGAATGGAGGTCACGTTTACATGCGGTGTCCAATTATCGTGAACAGTATGGTGTTTAAAACTCTGCTTCCGCTAATGCTGGTGCTGGTGGCTTGCCCGGCGCAAGCCAAGATGTACAAGTGGGTGGATGCGCAGGGCAACGTGCATTATTCGGACACGTTGCCGCCCGCAGCGGCCGGGCGCGGCAATGCCGAAATCGGCAAAACCGGGCAGATGGTGAGAAAGACCGAATCGGCCGAAGAAAAGCGCGCCCGCCTGGCACGCGAAGCCGAGGCGGCGCAGCAAAAAAAACTGACCGATGAGCGGGCGCGCAAGGATCGTGCGTTGTTATCCACTTATACGATCGAACAGGAAATCGACCTGTCACGCGACCGCGCACTGGAACACCACAACCTGGCGATCAAGAGTGCGCAAATTCGCCTCAAGCCAGTCATGGGGAGTGCGGAGGGGATGACGAAAGCCATCCGCGCCCTTAAGGCCGCCAACAAACCCGTGCCGCCCTACACGCAGCAGCAGTACGAAGTCAAACTGGCCGAAGCTGAAGACATCCGGATGCTCATCAAAACCAATGAGGAAGCACAGGTTGCGGTGCGCGCACGCTATGAAGCGGACAAATTGCGCTTTCGTGAACTGACGGGCAGGAAACCGGCGGAATCCGCGCCCGTTATGCAGCCAGCGCCTCCAGCGCCGCCCGCCAAGAAGCCCTGACGGTTTCTAGGTTTAAGGAAACGCTGATTTATTCAAAACCCGTCATTGCGAGCGAAGCGCGGCAATCCAGAATGTCCGCGATATCAACGATTTCTGGATTGCTTCGCGATGCTCGCAATGACGGAAATTGGGTTAATCAGCGTTTGCCAGTTTGGCTTGCAGAATATCGTTGACTTGCGCCGGGTTGGCTTTGCCTTTGCTGGCTTTCATCACCTGCCCGACCAGCGCGTTGAAGGCTTTTTCTTTACCGGCGCGGAATTCCTCGACTGATTTCTGGTTTGCCGCCAGCACTTCATCGACGATTTTCTCGATCTCGCCAGAATCCGACACCTGCTTTAATCCGCGTGCTTCGATGATGGCATCGACTTCGCCTTCGCCATTCCATAGTCCTTCAAACACCTGTTTGGCCAGTTTGCCGGATAGTGTCCCATCCTGAATGCGGGTGATGAGTTGCGCGAGCTGGGCGGCGGAAACCGGGCTTTCCATAACACCAAATCCGTTGCGGTTTAACGCGCCGGACAACTCGCCCA
>JAYUCZ010000079.1:0-10996 GCA_043740065.1 Thiobacillaceae bacterium
CCAAACAGTTTGCGGGCGCTTGCCACATCGGGCTCCAGCGGCAAGCGGTCGGCCAAAGGGTGGCCGACATAGGTGACGGGAATGCCGGCCTTTTGGTAGATTTCGGCTTCAAACGGAAACACCACCAGCATGTGCGACACGGCGCGTTTGATGCGATGGATGCGTTCGAAGCGCCAGGCCCAGATGGACGGGCTGACGAAATGCACGGTGGGAATGCCTGCGGCTTTGAGTTTTTCTTCTACGCCAAAGTTGAAATCCGGCGCGTCGATGCCGATGAAAACCTTGGGCGGGTTTTCCAGAAAATGCCGGATGATGTTGCGGCGCAATCGCAGCAATCCGGGCAAGTGGCGCAACACTTCAACGTAGCCGTTAACGGCTAACTGTTCGCTGGATGCCAACGCCGTTACACCCGCCGCCAGCATATGTGGCCCGGCGATGCCTTCAAAATTGAGATGGTTTTGTTGTCCGTCCGGTGTTGCCAGCAGCGCGGCGATCAATTCGGCGGCAAGCAGGT
Source organism: Thiobacillaceae bacterium (assembly GCA_043740065.1). Classification (GTDB taxonomy): domain Bacteria; phylum Pseudomonadota; class Gammaproteobacteria; order Burkholderiales; family Thiobacillaceae; genus UBA6918. The sequence goes on from JAYUCZ010000079.1 coordinate 515, forward strand.
CGCCGGAGGTTTCGCCCGCGATCAGGCCGACTGTGGTCAACGCGGTGGTCAACGGATAATGCCGCGTTCGGCCTTGCGCAAAAAGTCGGTCAGTTGCGCCACTTCTGGAGCGGGTTCGGCATCCAGCCTCGCCAGCGCTTCCTGAAGCGTCAGACCTTCGCGGTAGAGGATTTTATAGGCGCGTTTCAGCGTAGCCAGCGTTTCCGGGGTGAAGCCGCGCCGCTTCAAGCCTTCCGAGTTCAGGCCGTGCGGCTTGGCGGGCTGTCCTGCCGCCATGACATAAGGCGGAATGTCCTTGTACACAATGGTGCCGCCGCCAGTGATGACGTGAGCGCCGATCTTGCAAAACTGGTGTACAGCGGTAAGGCCGCCGAGGATGGCGTAATCGCCAACCTCGACGTGCCCTGCCAGCGTGGCATTGTTGGCCAGCACAACTTGATTACCGATGACGCAATCGTGTGCAAGATGCACATAGGACATGATCCAGTTGTAATTGCCGACCCGGGTGATGCCCAAGCCCTGCACGGTGCCGGTATTGAACGTGCAAAACTCGCGGATGGTGTTGTCGTCGCCGATTTCCAGGCGGGTGGGTTCGCCCGCGTATTTTTTGTCCTGCGGCTGTGCGCCCAGCGAAGCAAACTGAAAAATGTGGTTGCGTTTGCCGATGCGGGTGTGGCCGGTGATAACAGCGTGCGCACCAACCCTTGTGCCCGCGCCGATTTCCACCTGTGCGCCGATCACGGCATAAGGGCCAATCTCGACATCGCTGGCGATTTGTGCGCCGTGTTCAATAATCGCGGTGGGATGGATGCCCGCCATTTCACATAGCCCCCATCACATGCTCCTTAACGCAGCCATCATTTCTGCTTCGGCGACAACGACACCGCCCACCTCGGCACGCGTGGAGTACTTCCAGATGCCGCGCATGTGGCGCAAAATTTCGGCTTTCAGAATCAACTGGTCACCGGGTACAACCGGCTTTTTGAAGCGCGCACCGTCAATACCGGCGAAATACACGACGGAACTGTCATCCGGCACCTTGCCTTCAGTCACATAGGACAGAATCGCCGCAGCCTGCGCCAAAGCTTCAAGAATCAGCACTCCCGGCATCACCGGCATATGCGGGAAATGCCCAGTGAAATGCGGCTCGTTCATGGTCACATTTTTCAGCGCCACGATGCCTTTACCCGGTTCGCATTCCAGCACCCGATCCACCAGCAGGAACGGGTAGCGATGCGGCAAATGCCGCATGATTTCCAGAATGTCCATGGTCGTTGTCATGTTTGTTTTCCTTCCAGTTCCGCAAGCCGTTTTTCCAGTTCCTTGATGCGCCCAACCAGCTTATCCAGATTGCGCATATGCACCGCATTTTTCTGCCATTCGCCATGCTCCAGAAATGGCGGTGCCGAGGTATAGGTGCCAGGCTTGTTCAAGGATTTTGTAATGAGCGTATTGGTCGAAATGCGCACGCCGTCGGCTATGTTGATGTGGCCAAAAATCATCGCCGCCCCGCCAATCATGCAGTGCTTGCCTATCGTTGCACTGCCTGCAATCCCGGTGCAGGCGGCAATTGCCGTGTGTGCGCCGATGCGCACGTTGTGCGCAACTTGAATCAGGTTGTCGAGTTTGACACCTTCCTCGATCACCGTGTCATCCAGCGCACCCCGGTCTATGGTGGTGCAAGCGCCGACTTCAACATCGTCGCCAAGCAACACCCGGCCAACCTGGGGGATTTTCACCCAGCGGCCATTCTCGTTAGCCAGGCCAAATCCATCAGAGCCAATCACGCAGCCGCTGTGCAGTATCACCCGGTTCCCCACCACGCATTGATGGCAAACCGTGACGTTGGCATGCAACAGACAATCTTCTCCTATGCTGGCGTGTTCACCGATGACACAGTTGGCACCAATGACGCTACCTGCGCCAATACTGGCTCCCTTACCGACAACCGCGCCCGGCGCGATGCTGGCACTAGCGTCCAGCGTGGCATCAGGGTGTACCACGGCACCGGGTTGCACGCCAGGCTCGGCCTGCGGTGGCGGATTAAATAATGCTGAAACACGTGCGAAATACAGATAGGGGTTGTTGCTAATGATGCGCGGAAGTTGCGTCATCTCCCGGCCTGCGGGCGGCAGAATCAGTGCGCCTGCCTGGCTTGCGCTGATGTCACGAAGATATTTTTCTTGTGAGACGAACGCGATTTGCTGTGTCGTGGCACGCTCCAAAGAAGCGACACCGGTCACGCTTGCTTCATCGCCATCCAGCAGTTCGCCACCAAAACGGGCGACGATTTCGGACAGGGAATAAGCCATCCGCTGAAATTCAGCGGTCGGTCAGCGACTTCATCACACGGTCGGTGATGTCGATTTTGGGGTTGAAATACACTGCTTGCTCAACAATCAGGTCGAATTTTTCGGCCTTGGCGATTTCCAGAATGGCCTTGCGGGCTTTTTCCTGGATTTCGCCCAGCTCCTGATTACGGCGCTGGTTAAGCTCTTCACGAAACTCGCGCCCCTGGCGTTGCAATTCGCGATTCAGCCCGGCCAGATCACGTTCTTTTGCCTTGCGGTCAGTGTCTGACATGGTCACGCCATCTTTATCCAGTTGGGTCTGGAGTTCACGCGCTTGCTTGGCCATTTTTTGCAGCTCTTGTTCACGCGAAGAAAACTCTTTTTCCAGTTTCTTTTGCGCCTTGACCGACAATGGTGCCTCGCGCAGCAAGCGCTCGGTATTCACAAAACCGACTTTTTCAGCGTGTGCCGACGGCACCGCCATCATGGAAAACATCGCGACAGCGACAGAAGTTGCCAAACTTTTCATTACTGCTTTACCTGCTTGTTTCATATCAATTCAAATCAGAACGTGCTGCCCATGCTGAACTGGAACATTTCGGTTTCGTCATCCAGCTTTTTGTTGAGCGGATAGGCCAAACTGAATTTGAGCGGACCCATCGGAGAATTCCAGGCTGCACCAATACCGGCAGAGAAACGCATATCGTTAAATGACAATGTCGTGGAACCGTAATTCGCATTTCCCGTGCCAAATACCGCACCGGCATCCAGGAAGGTGGACAGACGCACCGAGTTATCCTTGATGCCCGGCATCGGGAACAGCAATTCTACGTTACCACCGATTTTGATATTGCCGCCCAGCGACACCACGCTGCAAGAGGCATCAGGCGACGTTGCACAATTAGTGTTCGTCGAAGAGGAAAACTCCTTCGGTCCGATCGTACCGGACTTGAAGCCGCGCACCGTACCCATGCCGCCGGAGAAGAAATTGCGGTAGAACGGCATCCCGCTGTCGCCTATGCCGCCGCCATAGCCAACATCACCGTTCACCATCAAAGTGAAAGCTTTGCTTACAGGGAAATACTGCTGGTGCTGCAAGGACAGTTTGTAATACTGGATATCGCCCGGCGGCAAGCCCACTTCAACGGCTGCGCGTTGCATCAGCCCCTTGGTCGGAAACAGGAAGTTGTCGCGAGTGTCACGCGCCAGAGAGGCATCAAGACGCAGGGTGTAATTTGAAACACTACCTACCCCGGTGGTAGCCCCGCCAGTCGCAATCACAAAATTCTTGTATTGAAACGGGCTACTAAGAGAAGTAGTAATGCCTTGCTGCTCCAGCCCTGCTCCCAAAAACACCGTGTCTTTTTCATTCAGCGGAAGTCCCAGACGCATGCCCAAACCCAGGGTCGCAGACTCATAGCCGCCAACACTGTTGTTCTGGCCGGTCGAGTCCACATCACGCTTGTAAGCGTCATAACCCAGGCTCACGCCGTCCACGGTGTAATAGGGGTTGGTGAAAGACAATGAATAAACGGTATTAACGCTACCGGTGTTGATCTGCAAGCCAATACGATTGCCGCTACCAAACACGTTGGCCTGGTTAACCGAACCAGACAGCACCATACCTTCGGAAGAGGAGAAACCCGCGCCCAGCATGACATTGCCGGTGGCTTTCTCGGCTACGCTCACGTTCAGGTCCACTTGGTCGGTCGCGCCGGGAACCGCCGGGGTCTCGACATTGACCTCGTTGAAATAACCCAGCCGGTTGAGGCGGTTGCGCGACAAGGCGATTTTCTCGGCATCGTAGTAACCGCCCTCCATCTGGCGAATTTCACGGCGCACCACTTCGTCACGGGTTTTGCTATTGCCGGCCACATTCACGCGATTAACGTAAACCTTGCGACCCGGATCAACAAACAGGGTAAAGGCGACCTGGTGCTTTTCTTTGTCCAGCTCCGGCACGGCATTAACGTTGGCAAATGCGTAGCCTTCGTTGCCCAGCCGATCGCTGATTTTGCGTGTGGAGTCGGCCATCTTCTCGCGCGAAAAGGTGTCGCCCGGTTTAATCTGGATCAGCTTTTGCAATTCTGCTTCCGGCACCAGCATCTGGCCGGCGAGTTTGATGTCGGCGATGGTGTACTTGTCACCTTCGTTGATATTCACCGTAACGAAGATGTCTTTCTTGTCGGGGCTGATGGAAACCTGGGTCGATTCGACGTTGAATTCCAGATAACCCTGGTTGAGATAGAAAGATTTCAATGCTTCCAGGTCGCCGGACAGCTTGACTTTGGAATACTGGTCATCCTTGGAGTACCAGGACAGCCAGCCCGGGGTGGCGGAGTTGAACAGCCCCAGCAGTTTTTTCTCGGCAAACGCCTTGTTGCCGACCAGATTGATCTGTTTGATCTTGGCGGCTTCGCCTTCGACGACATCAAACTGGAGTGCGACACGATTGCGCTCCAGCGGCGTAACCGTTGATACCACTTGAACGGAATACATCCCACGGTTGAAATACTGGCGTTTCAATTCCTGTTCGGCGCGATCCAGCAGACCTTTGTCGAAAACTTTGCCTTCGGACAAACCGGTTTGCTTGAGGCCAGCCTTGAGATCGTCCTCGGAGAACTCCTTGGCACCCGCCAGGGTAAATTTGGCGATGGAGGGTCTTTCTTCCACCGCCACAATCAGCACATCACCCTGCACTTCAAGTTTTACGTCCTTGAAAAACCCAGTGGCGTAGAGCGCTTTGATGGCCTCGATGGCACTGTCATCGGTAAAGGTCTGTCCGGCCTTGACTGGCAGGTAGCTGAATACGGTGCCGGCTTCGGTGCGCTGCAAGCCTTCCACGCGGATGTCGCGCACGACAAAAGGTTCGACCGCGAGTACCGGCGCGGACAATGCCGCCAGAATGATGGATGTGGTGATACGTTTTTTAAACATGTTTTACTCACCCGTTCAGTAAACGAAGCAGATCGCTGTACAAGGCCAACAAAATCAGGCTGCCGATGATAACCACCCCCACCCGCGCGCCCATTTCCATCGTCCGTTCGGATAACGGACGCCCCCTGAAAACCTCTGCGACATAATACATTAGATGCCCGCCATCCAACAGGGGAACCGGCAGCAGGTTGATGACGCCAAGGCCGATGCTGATGACGGCCAAAAACCCGGCAAAACTGATCCAGCCGTTTTTGGCGGTTTGCCCGGCGTAGTCAGCGATGGTGACCGGCCCGGACAGGTTGCGCCAGGACACTTGCCCCAGCAGCATGCGGCCCAGCATTTTCAGGCTGAACACGGCGGTGTCCCAGGTTTTTGCCACAGCCTGCGGCGCAGCGGCAAGCAGCGAATAACGCTCTTCTGTCCTTAAGCTGGCAAACAGGGCTTCATCCACCTTTGGCGCGACCCCTACCCTGCCGATGCGTTTGCCGCCAGATTCAATGCTGACCGGCGTGATACGCAGTGTTTTTTGCTGGCGACCGGAACTGATCAGCACGGCCAGTTCCCGCCCGGGGTTGGCGCGTGCCTGCCGGGCAAAATCTTGCCAGTGGACGATGGAGAAACCATTCACGGCCAGTATCCTGTCGCCTGGCTTCAAGCCCGCCTGTTCTGCCACGCTGGCGGGCTCGACATGTCCAACAACGGGCGCAAGCTCAGGCATGTGGGGAAGCACGCCCAGCGCGGCACCGCTACTCGCCGCACCCAGGGAAAACTGGCCAAAATCCATTTCCAGGCGCTCACCGTTTGCCAGCGCCAGGACAGACTTGCCCTGTTTGGCGGCAGACTCCAGCAGGACAAGCTGTAAATCCGTAAAGGTGCGAATGCTTGTGCCGTCAACACGCACCACTTCATCGCCGTTGCGCAGCCCGGCCACGGCGGCGGGCGTACCTGCCTCGGGTGCGCCGACAATGGGCTTGAGCGCGGGAATGCCATGCACGAACAAGGCCCAGAACACCAGCACCGCCAGCACAAAATTAGCCAGCGGCCCGGCCACAACGATGGCCATGCGCCGCCATACGCTGGCGCGGTTGAATGCGCGATGCTGTTCTGCTGCGGGCACTTCGCCTTCACGTTCGTCGAGCATTTTGACGTAGCCGCCCAACGGTAACGCGCAAATGGCCCACTCGGTGCCATCGCGCCCCAAGCGCTTGCTGAACAGGACGGGGCCAAAACCGACGGAAAATTTCAGCACCTTGACCCCGGACAACCTCGCCGCGAGGTAGTGGCCGTACTCGTGTACCACCACCAGAATGCCGATGGTGACTAAAAAAGCCAGCAGCGTGGTCATGCCGCCCCCGCCAAAGACAGGAACGCACCAGCCTGCATACGTGCCTGGTGATCCGCGTCGAGCAGGGCTTCCAGCGACAAGGCTTGCGGGTGCGCGGCGCGTTCCAGCACATGTGAAATGGCACGCGGAATGTCGCCAAAACTGCAACGCCGGTTGAGAAAGGCATCCACCGCCACTTCGTTGGCGGCGTTTAATGCCGCTGGCGCACAGCCGCCCGCAGCCAGCGCGTCGAACGCCAGTTGCAAACACGGGAAACGCTGGAAGTCCGGCTCTTCAAAATTTAATTGTTTGTTTATTAACGCCAGCGCCGACACCCCGGCCTCGATACGTTCCGGAAATCCCAGCGCATAGGCAATCGGCGTGCGCATGTCAGGCGTGCCTAGCTGCGCCATCACCGAACCATCGCGGTATTCCACCATGGAATGAATGATGCTCTGCGGATGCACGATCACGCGAATTTTGTCCGCGCCCGCATTGAACAGCCACCTGGCTTCGATGACTTCCAGACCTTTGTTCATCATGCTGGCGGAATCGACCGAAATCTTTTTACCCATCACCCAGTTGGGGTGCGCCACCGCCTGCTCCGGCGTGACGTTTTGCATTTGCTCGCGGCTAAAGGTGCGGAAAGGCCCGCCCGAGGCCGTCAGCCAGATGGTGTTTACGCCCGCCGCATCCAGATCGCCGTTAAATCCGGCGGGCAGCGATTGATAGATTGCGCTGTGCTCGGAGTCGATCGGCAATAACACTGCCCCGCTCTCGCGGATGGCATCCATGAATAACTGGCCGGACACCACCAAAGTTTCTTTGTTTGCCAGCAGGATGCGCTTGCCCGCTTTGGCCGCTGCCAGTGTGGCTGGCAAGCCCGCCGCGCCGACAATCGCCGCCATCAAGGTAGTAACTTCGGGCGCGGTTGCCACGGCGATCAGGGCTGCGCTGCCTTGCAGCACTTCGGTGGCGCTGCCCGCTGCGGCCAGCTTCTCGCTCAGTGATTTCGCCGCCTTCAGTTCGGTCATGACCGCATAGCGCGGCTTGAACTGCATGCACTGCTGAAAGAGTTTTTCCGTTTGCGTCGCGCCGGTCAGCGCAAATACTTCAAAGCGCTGCGGATGACGCGCCACCACATCCAGCGTGTTGACGCCGATGGTGCCGGTTGCACCAAGTATGGCCAGAACTTGTCGGCTCATATCCATTTGGCAAAGTACAAAATGCCCGCCGCAACCGGCAGGGCCGCCGTCAGTGCATCAATACGATCCAGTACGCCGCCGTGTCCTGGCAGCAGCGTGCCGCTATCTTTGATCCCGGCCAGTCGTTTCATCCAGGACTCGAACAAGTCGCCGAGTATGGAAAAATACAGCAGCGCAGCCGCCAGAAGCAGTGCGCCGGGGATGCGCAGGCCATGAATGGCGGCGCTGATGGCCAAGGCATACAAAAGCAGCGCCAGCCCCGCGCCAGCCACACCTTCCCAGGATTTTCCCGGACTGATGGCAGGAGCCAGTTTATGTTGGCCAAATTTACGTCCGACGTAATAGGCGGCAATATCGGCAATCCACACCAAGGCCAACACCCCCAGCAACAGCCATGGGCTGCGTTCGCGCAAGACCACCAACGCTGCCCAGGTCGGCAAAATCACCAGCGTCCCGATCATGGCGCGTAAAAACAGCGCTTCGCCGCGCCAGCGATTTGCCAGCCAGAGCGGCGCGACAAACACCCAGAACAAGGCCGACAGGGCAAACAATGCCAGCACGATGATTTCCCGGTCAGGCATCAAGCCAACCACAATCGCCATTGTCGTCATGCCCGCCGCATATAGTCTGGACACCGGCTCCGGAAAAGCCGATAGCCGCGCCCACTCATGCGCCGCCACGCCTGCCACAAGGGCAACCAGTAGCGACCAGAGTAGCGGGGGGGCAAAAAACAGCGCAGCAAGCGTCGCCGCCAGCAATATTGCGGCAGTGCTAACCCGGCTCATGATTTGGCAAGCACTTCGTTAAGCTGCTCGCTGGTGCGCCCGAACCGGCGCTCGCGCTTTTGATAAGACGCAATCGCCGCATCCAGCGCCTTGGCATCAAAGTCCGGCCACAGGGTGTCGGTGAAATACAGCTCGGCGTAGGCAAGCTGCCAGAGCAAAAAATTACTGATGCGCTGTTCGCCGCCAGTGCGGATGAACAGATCCGGCTCGGGCGTGTCGGCCAGACAAAGCCGGCTGGCAATATCAGCTTCGGTAATGGGACTCAGGCTATCTATGCGGCTATCTGCGCGGCTGTCCGCCCGTTCTCGCACCACTTGATTGACCGCTTGCAGAATGTCCCATCTGCCGCCGTAGTTGGCGGCCACATTCAGGGTCAGGCGGGTATTGTTACAAGTCAAACTCTCGCCTTCGGAAATAAGCTTGTTCAAACGCGAGCCAAAGCGTTCCAGATCACCAACGATGCGCAGACGCACGCCGTTCTTGTGCAGTTTATCGACTTCCCGTTCCAGCGCCAGCACAAACAGCTCCATCAGCACGCTGACCTCGGCCTCGGGTCGCCGCCAGTTTTCGGAACTGAAAGCAAATAACGTCAGGTGTTCCACCCCATGATCTATGCAAGCCCTGACGATGTCGCGTACAGATTCTGTACCGCGTTTGTGTCCGGCAACACGCGGCAGCATGCGCTGCCTGGCCCAGCGTCCGTTGCCATCCATAATGATGGCGATATGCCGGGGAATCATCCGGACTTCGGGAATCACTGTGGTTGTGCTTTTAAACGTCATGGCCTGTTGCCACAAATTAGTCAGCACATTAGATTGCCATCAATTCAGCTTCTTTAACCTGAAGCATCTTGTCGATTTCGGCAATGGATTTGTCGGTCAGCTTCTGCACATCGTCCTGCGCACGGCGCTCATCGTCTTCGCTGGCGGTTTTGCTCTTGAGCATGTCCTTGAGTACGTTGTTGGCATCGCGGCGAATGTTGCGCACCGCCACGCGGGCATCTTCGCCCTCGCCCTTCACGACTTTAATCAGATCACGGCGACGCTCTTCGGTCAGCGCGGGCATGGGCACGCGGATCATCTCGCCTTGAGTGGCCGGGTTCAGCCCAAGGCTGGAATCACGAATGGCTTTTTCGACTTTACCGACCATGTTTTTTTCATAGGGCTGCACGCCCAGCGTGCGCGAATCGACCAGCGTCACGTTGGCAACCATCGGCACTGCCGTCGGGCTGCCGTAATAATCCACCATGACGTGATCGAGGATGCCGGTGTGGGCGCGCCCGGTGCGCACTTTACCGAGGTCAGCCTTAAGCGCCTCGATGCTTTTGTGCATTTTTTGTTCGGCGGATTTCTTGATGTCCGCAATGGTCAGGTCAGCCATCAGAATTTTCCTTGATTCAGATTACTTAATTCAGGGTCACTCGCGTGCCTTCGTTTTCGCCCATCACCACGCGCTTTAGCGCACCGGGCTTGAAGATACTGAACACCGCCAACGGCAATTTCTGCTCGCGGCACAAGGCAAACGCCGCCAAATCCAGTACGCCCAAATTTTTTGCGATAGCCTCGTCAAAACTTAATTGTTCGTAGCGGGTTGCCGTGGGGTCTTTCTTGGGGTCGGCAGTATAGACACCATCCACCTTGGTGGCCTTCAGCATCAAATCCGCGCCAATTTCCGCGCCGCGTAATGCCGAGGCGGTATCGGTGGTAAAGAACGGATTGCCCGTGCCGCCGCCGAAAATTACCACCTGCCCTGCCTGCAAATGCCGCACCGCCGCATCGCGTTCAAACGATTCGCCGACATGACCAATGCTGACCGCCGTCATGACCCGGGCAGAAACGCCCACCTGCTCCAGCGCGTCTTTTAACGCCAGCGCGTTCATCACGGTTGCCAGCATACCCATACTGTCGGCGTTGGCGCGGTTCATGCCACCCAAGGCACCG
>JAYUCZ010000080.1:0-4654 GCA_043740065.1 Thiobacillaceae bacterium
TGCGCATGGGCGTGTCATCCACCCAGCCCCATTCCTTCACGGCATGGCTGAAACAAACAGACAGCCCGGCCAAGTATCTAACTACGGTGGCGGGGGTGCGGTGTGCGCCGCGTGGTGTTGCGCCAGCGGCCAGCTTGTCCCGGCATTCGCCTATCAGCGCGGGGGTTACATCGGACAGCGCATAGCTGCCAAGCTCGGACTTCCACCAGCGCAGGATGATGGTCTGGGCATAAATGCTTTTGGGTTTGCTGGGCAACACTTCGCGGGTGAAGCGGTCTATCAATTCGCCCAGGGTGTGGCGCTTGGCCTCGGCTGTTTTGAAGTGCCTGCCTTCCCGGATTGCGGACTCGGTGGAAGCCGCCCATTTTTTGGCATCCGTCAGGCGCTCGAATGATGCGGACTCGGTCGGCCTTCCCTTCAGACGGACTTTTACCCGATAGCTGGTTTTCCCATCGCTGCCTGTACGCTTTTCGAAGCTCGCCATCTCTGTCCCCTGCAAGTGTTAAACACTGATTGCAGACTACAACAAACGGCGATAAATGGCAACATAGGATATAGAATCCTTTGGTTTATGAGATATTAGTCAATTAAATCATTAAGATAAAAATGCCCCATGGCGGTATGGGGCACTTATGGGGCACTTGCTAAATAAAACAGCCGATTTAACAGGCTTTCGTGGCTATTGTGGGCAATTTCCCTTATAGCTATTTTTCACTGAATAATTATTATTTGTCCCGAAGTGCCCCACCAGTGTCCCAGAAAGAAAAACGACCTAGGGCAAAATGCGCTAAGTCGTTGATTTGTTGGTGGGCCCGGTCGGACTTGAACCGACGACCAAAGGATTATGAGTCCTCTGCTCTAACCAACTGAGCTACAGGCCCATTTCAACGTCAAATTGAAATTGGTTACTCGCTGCTTTCCAAAAAGCTCTTGAGCCTCTCTGAACGGCTGGGGTGACGCAGCTTGCGCAAGGCTTTGGCTTCTATCTGGCGGATGCGTTCGCGGGTTACGTCAAACTGTTTGCCGACTTCTTCCAGCGTGTGGTCGGTGTTCATTTCAATACCGAAGCGCATACGCAACACTTTGGCCTCGCGGGTGGTCAGGCTGTCCAGAATATCGCGCGTGGCATCGCGCAGGTTTCCGTACAGCGCGGCTTCGTCGGGAGCGAGTGTGGTGTGGTCTTCAATAAAGTCGCCCAGATGCGAGTCTTCGTCATCGCCGATGGGGGTTTCCATGGAAATCGGCTCTTTGGCGATTTTCATGATTTTGCGGATTTTGTCTTCCGGCATTTCCATCTTGATGGCGAGGGTCGCCGGATCGGGCTCTTGTCCGGTTTCCTGCAAAATCTGGCGGCTGATGCGGTTCATCTTGTTGATGGTTTCGATCATGTGCACGGGGATGCGGATGGTACGTGCCTGATCGGCAATCGAGCGGGTGATGGCCTGACGAATCCACCAGGTTGCGTAGGTCGAAAACTTGTAGCCGCGACGGTATTCAAATTTATCGACCGCTTTCATCAGGCCGATATTGCCTTCCTGGATCAGGTCGAGGAATTGCAGGCCGCGATTGGTGTACTTCTTGGCGATGGAAATGACCAGACGCAGGTTGGCCTCGATCATCTCGCGCTTGGCGCGGCGTGCCTTGGCTTCGCCGGTGGACATCTGTTTATTGATGGCTTTCAGGTTGGCAATCGGCAGGCCGATGCGTTCCTGTGAAGCCAGGAATGATTGCTGGTGTTCCTTGAGCTCGTACTGGTAGCGGGCCATGGTCGAGGAGTAGGCTTTTTTGGCCGCAATTTCCTTGTCCACCCAAGCCGGATTGGTTTCGTTGCCGGGGAAGGATTTGATGAAATGCTGGCGCGGCATGCCTGCGTTGGTTACGCACAGTTGCATGATTTTGCGCTCATGTCCGCGCACTTCTTCCACGGTGCTGCGGATCGTGTCGCACAGGGCTTCAACTTGTTTGACAGAAAAGCGAATACCCATCAGCAGTTCGGTGACGGCATTTTGCGCAGCGATATGTTGCAGGCTGCCGAGGCCGTATTTGGTACGCTGAGCCTGAACCTTTTTATAAAGCTTGCGCAACTGGGTAAAACGCTCGATCGTGTCGGCCTTCAATTGTGCAAGGTTGGCGGCGGCTACGGCAGCGGCTGCGGCAGCGCTTGCTTCTTCGTCTTCGTCTTCGTCGTCTGCGGGCGGGGCGCTGGCAGCGCTGGCAATGTTATCTTCGCCGACAAAACCGTCGATCAGGTCGTCAGCCTTCATCTCGCCTTTTTCGATCTGGTCTGCGTAAGTCAGCAGCTTGTCGATGGTGATCGGACACGATGAAATGGCCTGCACCATGTGCTTGAGGCCTTCTTCGATGCGCTTGGCAATTTCGATCTCGCCTTCACGCGTCAGCAAGTCAACCGTGCCCATTTCGCGCATATACATGCGCACCGGGTCGGTGGTACGGCCAAATTCGGAATCGGCGGTGGAGAGCGCCTGCTCGGCTTCTTCCACGACATCTTCATCGGCTACAACCGGCTGAGCCGATTCGTTCATCAACAGCGTTTCGGCATCCGGTGCTTCGTCATAGACTTGGATGCCCATGCTGTTGATAATGCCGATAATGCTTTCGATCTGTTCCGCGTCAGACAAGTCGTCCGGGAGGTGATCGTTGATTTCAGCGTAGGTCAGGTAGCCGCGTTCTTTGCCAAGACCAATCAGGTTCTTTAGCTTGGTGCGGCGTTCTTCGGCCTGTTCCTGCGTCAGCTCGACGTTTTCTTTCATGACCTTGCTGAGTGCCGCTTCCGCCTTGCGCGGCATCTTCTTGGGCGCTGTTGACTTGGGTCTGCCTGCCATTGTCTTTTCCGGAAAAATTGACGCAGAAAATTCTGCAAAACCGAGAATTATACCTATTTTCACCTCCAGGTGAGAAGGCAAGAACCGCGCCAGCTACTGCGCCGGCGAGCATGGCCGACTATGGAGCCGTCTTTTTGCCCATCTGTTGCAGTTTTGCGCGTTCTTCTGGGGTCAGCGTGCTTAACGGCCTTTGTGCCAGTTCCTTGAAGTCGCGGCCGTCGCGAGCGCCTGCCAGCAGGCCCAGTCCGCCAGTAAATTCGGCCTCCGGGTTCCAGTCGCCGCTTTGTTCAAGAGACTCGATTTCGCCTTGCAACGCCCCCAGCGCGTCTTGAAAATCCAGCCCAGACGCATTTTCCAGCATGACGGCAGGGCTGGGCGGAGTTTCAAACCCGGATAGCCAGGTGGAAAGATTGGAAAGCAGTGCGTGATGGGGGTCATTCGCGGGCAGGCTCACTTCGCACACTTGTGAGGCCAGTTCGGGTTTGGCCACTAGCGCACGCGCCAGTATCCGGCACAGCGAGGGCTGGGTGCGCGGGGCGCTGGCATAGCGTGCGGATTTTTGAGCGGGTTGGCGAGTTCCACCGGTTAGCTGGTGGACTTCCTGGACGGGGATATTGAGTGTTTCAGCCAACTGGTGTCGAATCAGCGCGGCTAGCAGGGGCGCGGAAATTTTTTCCAGTAATGGGGCAGCGTTTTTTAGCAGTTTGGCTCGGCCTTCCTGTGTGCTCAGGTTGATATCCCGGGATAACTCCCGAATCAAAAAAGCCGATAGCGGCACGCCCTCGCGCTGCATGAATGTTTCAAACGCAGGCTTGCCGTTGGCGCGCACCCAGGTGTCGGGGTCTTCGCCGTCCGGCAAAAACAAAAATGCCACTTCCTTGCCGTCGGACAGGGCTTCGAGGGTGTTTTCCAGCGCTCGCCAGGCCGCTTTGCGCCCGGCATTGTCGCCATCAAAACAGTAATAGAGCTTGTCGGTTTGACGCAGCAGGTTTCTGGCATGAATCGGTGTGGTGGCCGTACCCAGCGTGGCGACGGCGTAGTGAATGTCGAACTGCGCCAGCGCTACCACATCCATGTAGCCTTCTACCACCAGAATTTTCCCGTTCTCGCGAATCGCCTGGCGACCTTCAAACAAGCCATACACCTCGGAGCCTTTGTGGAAAATCGGTGTTTCCGGCGAGTTCAGATATTTCGGTTCGCCCTGGTCCAGAATGCGCCCACCAAAGGCGATGACCTGTCCCCTGGTGTTGCGGATAGGGAACATGATGCGGTCGCGGAAGCGGTCATAACGCCGCCCCTGTTCGCTGTCGACCACCAGGCCGCATTCGGCCATTGCCGGCACGGCGTAGTCGTCGAAAATGCGCTGCAAACCCTGCCACTCGTCCGGTGCGTAGCCCAGGCCATAGCGCGCGGCGATTTCCCCTGTCAGGCCACGCCCCTTCAGATAGTCGATGGCCGTGGGCGACAGCTTGAGTTGGTCTTTGTAGAAGCGCGCGGCACGCGCCATGCGCTCTGTCAGGGGTGCCTGCCGGGCTTTTTGTTGCGAGTGAGCACCAACTTCACGCGGCACCGGCATGCCAAGGTTGCTGGCGAGATCCTCCACCGCCTCGACAAAGCCAAGTCCGGCATATTGCATGACGAAACCAATGGCGCTGCCATGGGCGCCGCAGCCAAAGCAATGGAAAAACTGCTTGGCCGGACTGACAGTGAACGAGGGAGTTTTTTCTGAATGAAACGGGCAGCAGGCCTGGTAGTTAGCGCCCGCCTTTTTCAGCTGAATGTGCCGTTCGACGACGTCGACGATGTCGACG
>JAYUCZ010000081.1:0-24343 GCA_043740065.1 Thiobacillaceae bacterium
ACAAGCCATTGTCACCACAGGTGGCGATGCGGGCTGCGTTGTAGCCATGGCACAGCACTTTCATGCTTCTGCGCAACGTGGTTAAATCAAACGCATGAACGAACCCGCATCCCCCGCACCAAGATGCCCCCAGTTGAACTGGAATATTGCGCTCGGACTCATCGCAATCGTTCTGGTGGCCGCAGTGTGGGTGGTTGGCCGCGATCAGTCACACAGCCTGAAAACCGACGTGGCGCGCAAGCTGTCAGAAATTGATAGCGCCGTAAAAGAAAGCAAGCTGCTGGCACGCAATGCCGACGAGACCGCCCGCCAGTTTTCCGAACGCATGGCGCAGGCCGAAACCCAGCTTGCCGATACCGCCACACAAAGACAGGCGCTGGAAGCCTTGTACCAGGAGTTTGCGCGGGATCGCGACCAGGCGATTTTGGCTGACATCGAACAATCCTTGCTGGTGGCCACCCAGCAACTGCAACTAAACGGCAACCTCAAGGCCGCCATCATTGCGCTGGAAGGCGCAGACCAGCGCCTGTCGCACCTGGACAAGCCGCAGTTCGCCAAGTTGCGCCAAGCCATCAGCAACGATTTGGGCAAACTGCGCGCCTCGCCGGTGGTGGATTATGCCGGCATGAGCTTCCATCTCAGTACGCTGGCGGGAAGCGTTGATCTATGGCCGCTATCCAGCGCCTATACCCGCAACGCTAAAAACCCCGACCAGCCCAAAAGTCTGGGCAAGGGCTTGCTGAATGAACTTAAAAACATCGTGCAGATTCGCCGTATCGAACAAAACGTGCCCGCCTTGCTGACCCCATCGCAAGATTATTTTTTGCGCCAGAATTTAAAACTGCGCCTGCTGTCCGCGCGTTTATCCTTGTTGTCACGCGATGCGGCTGGTTATCAAACCGATCTGCGTGATGCGAAAACCATGCTGGCACGCTACTTCAACATCCAGGACGCGGCCGTCGCCAGCGCACAAGCCGAGTTAGCCAAGCTTGGCACCATCAACATCACCCCGGCCTCGCCGCAAATCGAAAGTCTGGCGGCAGTGCAAACGCGCCATGCCCGCTAACGGACATGGCGACTTGCCACCCCGGAATTATGAAACTTATTCGCGCCGTGTCCGTTCCCCCACCCCGCCCTCCCCCGGAGGGAGAGGGGGACGCTGATTCGCTGCGCGAGTTTCACGTTAACTCCCAACCCGACCAAACCCGATGCGCTGGCTGATTTCCTTCATTTCCATCGCCGCCCTGGCGATTGCCCTGGCGCTGGCCGGGCGTTATTCCCCGGGCTATGTGGTGCTGGTCTATCCACCGTGGCGCGCCGAGCTGTCCTTCATTACTTTTCTGATGTTGCTGATCGTCATGGTGACTGGCGGCTACCTGTTGGCACGGCTGGCACTGGCCACACTCAACCTGCCGCGCAGCATCCGCGAACGCAAGGCGCTTAAAGAAGCAGAACGGCAAAACGAACACTTTACCCAGGCCATCGCCGCCTGGCTGGAAGGCCGCTTTCAGGAAACCGAAAAACTAGCGGCCAAACTCAAGGGCGAACCGCAACGTGAAATGCTCGCACGCGTGCTGGCCGCCCGCGCTGCGCACGCCATGCGCGCCTACGCCCGCCGTGACGCTTACCTGGCCGAAGCCCGTAGCAGCGACACCCCGCTGGCCGCACTCTATGCCGAAGCCGAAAACCGTCTGGAAAACCGCGACTTTCCCGGCGCACTCGGTGCCATCGAAGCGGGCAAGGTCATCGCGCCCGCGCACACCGCGCTGACACGGCTGGAACTCAAGGCACGCAGCCAATTGGGGCAGTGGGATGACGTGCTGAAACTCACCGAGCAACTCGCCAAGGCCAACGCCATCGACGCAGCGACGCTGGAACTGACCCGCCATGCCGCACACTGCGAAAACCTCAAACGCCGCAGCGACAGTGAAAAATCCTTGCAGGAATACTGGAAAAAAATCCCCGGTGAAGAAAAAGTCGTCACCCGCATCGCCCTCGAAGCCGCCAATGCCTTTGCCCTTGCGGGCAACGCCGATACCGCGACCGGCATCCTGAGAAATGCCCTCGACAAAAACTGGGACGACACCCTCGCCGCACGTTACGGTCAGATTGTCAGCGCAGAACCATTGAAACAGATCGAGCAAGCCGAAAAATGGCTGGCCGAACACCCGCGTGACGGCGCACTACTGATGACCCTGGCCGACCTGTGCGCACATGAAAAATTGTGGGGTAAAGCCCAGAACTACGCCGAAGCCAGCCTCGCTGTCGCCCCCAATGTGGACGCGCACCTGGCGCTGGCGGCATTCAAAGAACAAAACGGGCAAATCTCAGAAGCCTACGGGCATTTGAAACAGGCGCTGGCAATATGCCAAAGGCAAAATTAAGGCAGCCCCATCCAACGCTCAACTGGCGTGGCACAACAAGTCAACGGGACAAACGTCCGGTGATGCAACACCTTAATCCGCCTGATAAACAAACGCATCCGCAAAGAATGCGTCTTCCGGCAGTTTTCGAGTTTGGGTGAATTGCTCGCGGGCGGCATCGACCATCGCCGGTGCGCCGCAGGCGTAGATTTCATAACCCGACAAGTCGGCAAAATCTTCCAGCACGGCTTGATGAACGTAGCCGGTGCGGGCCTGCCAGTGGTCTTCTGGCGCGGGGTCTGACAGCACGGGAACAAAGCTGAAGTTGCGGTGCTGTTGCCATTCGATCGCCAGTTGCGCGAGGTATAAATCCTGTTTTGCGCGCGCGCCCCAGTACAAAATCATTTGCCGGTCGCTTTGCTCGGCAATCAGGTGCTCGATCATGCCCTTGATGGGCGCGAAGCCGGTGCCGCCTGCGACAAAAATGATCGGCTTGTCGGAATCTTCGCGGATAAAGAAGCTGCCGTGCGGGCCTTCAAAACGTAGGATGTCTTTTTCTTTCATCGCGCCAAATACGTGGTCGGTAAAACGCCCGCCGGGCACATGGCGCAAATGCAGTTCGATGAATTCGTCGGCGTGCGGCGGGTTGGCAATGGAGTAGCTGCGGCGTTTGCCGTCTTTCAGTAGAAAGTCGATGTATTGCCCGGCCAGAAATTGCAGGCGTTCGCTGGCGGGCAATTTAAGTTGCATGAGCATCACGTCGTCGGCGAGTTTTTGCAATTTTTGCACGCGGCACGGCAAAGTTTTAACCGGCACTTCGCCGGCGGCGCGAATTTCGCGGGCTTCAATGGTTAAGTCAGACAGCGGTTTGCCCACGCAAAACAGCGCACGGCCTTCGGCGATTTCTTCGGGCTTGAGCGTGCTGGCCTGGTATTTCCCAAGATCGACGTTGCCGCTGATCACCTTGCCCTTGCACGATCCGCACGCGCCATTTCTGCACCCGTAAGGCAGGGTAAAGCCTTCTCTTAACGCGGCGGAGAGGATGGTTTCATCTTCATTAACGCTGAACTGGTGGCCGCTGGGCTGAATGGTGACTTGGTAGGACATGGCTTAAAATTGGGCGATGAAAAAATGGTTGAAAAAGTCGCGTGCGAAAAAACATTCTTTACTGGTCGTCGGCATGGGCGATGTCGGCCAGCGTTTGGCCTTGGCACATCCGCACATTAAAACGCTGGGCGTGGCACGCTCGGCGGCATCGGCGGCGGCTACCCGCACGGCGGGCGGCATTCCAATACGCGCCGATCTCGACCAGCGCACCAGCCTTGATCGTCTGGCCGGCTTGTCGCCCTGGCTGTTGCATCTTGCGCCGCCACCAAGTGACAGCAAGGGCGATACCCGCACCAAAAATCTGCTGGCTGCGCTGGGTAAAGCCGCAGCAAGACGCGGCACTTTACCACGGCGAATTATCTACATTAGCACCAGCGGCGTGTACGGAAACTGCGACGGCGCAAGGGTTTTTGAGCATCGCGCCACGGCGGCAAAGAGCGCCCGGGCGCTAAGACGTGTCGATGCGGAACAGCAGTTGCGGCGCTTTGCGGCACGCCATGGCATCACACTCAGCATTTTGCGTGCGCCGGGCATTTACGCGGCGGATCGCCTGCCCATTGAGCGCATCCGCAAACAAACTCCGGCAGTACGGTTTGAAGAAGATAGCTACACCAATCACATCCATGCCGACGATCTAGCCAATCTGGTGTGGCTGGCATTGTTTCGCGGCCAGCCGGGTCGCGTCTATCACGCGGTGGACGGCAGCGTAAAAAAAATGGGCGACTACTTTGACATGGTGGCCGACCATTTTGGCCTGCCGCGCAGCCCGCGCATCAGCCGCGATGAGGCGCAAAAAGTGTTGTCGCCCGCGTTGCTGTCGTTTTTGAACGAGTCGCGCATACTCGATAACACGCGGCTAAAAACCGAATTGCGTGCGCGGCTCAAGTATCCCGACGTGGAAACCTGTCTGAAGACAATTCCTCACGGACAAACTCGCCTTCAATGATGTCGTCGTTGGCCGCAATATCTGGCCGGGCGCTGGGCGGCCTGCGCCAGGTGCCGGGAATCAACAGCAACAGCACCGCCAGCACATCGGTAATCAACCCCGGAAACATCAGCAGCCCGCCCGCCATAAACAGCCGGGTGGACGTGAACAGTGCCTTGAACGGGCTATGCCCCTGTTGCAGGTTGAACATCATGCGCGGCGCAAACGCCAGCCGCTCAAAACGGATTAGCGCCGTGCCTGCGAAAAAAGCCCCTATCAGCCAGACCAGCGCCCACCAGCCGATTTTATCGGCCAGCCAGAAAATGGAAAACGCTTCCGCCACCGGAAACGCCAGTATCGCAATCAAAATCAGCCAGGCAGGCATGGGTTGTCTTTCATCAGTACAATCGCTCAGAATGTTAGGGCATTTTGTGCCAGTGCAACCCATTTACAATATGCCCAGATAATCCATTCGGGGCATATCGGCGTGTTCCCCCCTTGATAAAGGGGGATTGAGGGGGATTTTAGCTTTACCAAAACAGGTTACGACCCTCAAATCCCCCCTAACCCCCCTTTATCAAGGGGGAAGTAAACCGAATTTCACAGTCGAATTTCACAATGGATAATCTCGGATAAGCCCATGTCCGCGCTAATTGTTTTTTCCACTTTTCCCGATGCCGCCACTGCCAACAAGGCAGCGGCCAGCCTGGTTGACGCGCACCTTGCGGCCTGCGTCAATATTTTGCCGGGCGTGACATCGGTTTATCGCTGGCGGGGCAAAGTGGAACAAGCCGGGGAGGTCTTATTGATCGTCAAAACCACCCAGGAAGCCTATCCGCAGCTTGAGTCTGCCCTCAAAGCCTGCCATCCTTACGAACTCCCGGAAATTATTGCGGTCGCAGTGGAAGCCGGTTTGCCGGATTACTTGAATTGGGTTTCGGAAGAAACCCACCTGCCGCATCACAAAAAACCATGAAAAATCTGCTGAACACCCTGTTTGCCTTGCCTCTGCTGATGTTGTCGGGTTTGCCGACAGCGGCTCTAGCGGAGGATTTTCTCGACCCGCAGGAGGCATTCAAATTCTCGGCGCGCGTGGTGGATGCGCAAACGGTCGAGGCTTCCTGGAAAATTGCCGATGGCTACTATTTATATAAAGACAAGTTCAAGTTTGCGCTGATTAATCCCAGCTCAGTTAACCAAAAAAATGGGCTCACGCTCGGCAGCCCCAAATTGCCGACCGGCAAAACCATGAATGACCCGACCTTCGGCACGGTCGAGGTTTACAAAAAACGGGCGGTCATACTAATCCCGGTATTGCGCAAGGCGGGTGATGCGCTGACGGTCGAGCTTCAGGCCACTTTTCAGGGCTGCGCCGAGGGCGGCGTGTGCTACATGCCGACCACCGCAAGCGCCAAGCTGAAATTGCCCGCGCTGGCCGCAGCCAAAACAGCGCCGCCAGCGTTAATTAATGCAGCGCCACCGGTAACGCTCGATACGCTGAAAGCCGAACCGCTCGCCAGCCAGCCCGTACAGAAACAATCCACATCCGCACTGGCCGGGTTGCGCACGCTGGCCGGAGAGTCGGGCGAGGAGACCTTCCTGCCGCCGGACGAAGCCTTCAAATCCGTTGCGGTGCTCAAGGATGCGCAAACGTTGGTGGTTAATTACGCCATCGTCAAGGGTTACTACCTGTATCGCAACAAACTGGCGTTTGTGGTGAAATCGCCCGCCGACATTACCCTAGGCAAGCCCGTCACGCCCGTGCCGGACGTGAAAGAAGACCCGAATTTTGGTCGCATGGAGGTTTATCACCACGACTTTAGCGCCGAACTGCCGCTGTCTCGCACACTCAAAACGGATGAAAAACTGGTGATCGAGGCCACCTCCCAGGGTTGCAGCGAAAAAGGCATTTGCTACCCGCCCAGCACACAGACCTACACCCTGGCGGCCGCCGATGCGGGCATGGTTTCCGCACAGGCATCCGCAGTTGCCGTAGAACAAGCCGACATCGGCGATGTCTCCAGCATCGAGCGAACGCTAAAAGGCGGCGGGTTGTGGCTGGCGATTGCGGCATTCTTCGGCTTTGGCCTGGCCTTGTCGCTGACCCCGTGCGTGTTCCCGATGATTCCGATTCTGTCCGGCATTATCGCCGGACAGAAACACGTCACGCGCACCAGCGGCTTTCTGTTGTCGCTGGCCTATGTGCTGGGCATGGCGATTACCTACGCTATTGTTGGCGTGATCGCCGCGCAATCTGGCACCATGCTGACCACCGCCCTGCAGAACCCCATCGCCATCGGGATGGGCGCGGCGATTTTTGTGGCGCTGGCGTTTTCCATGTTTGGTTTTTACGACCTGCAACTGCCCAGCGCCCTGCAAAGCAAGCTCACCGAAACCAGCAACAAGCTGCACGGCGGACACTTTACCGGCGTGTTTGGCATGGGTGCGTTGTCTGCGCTGATCGTCGGCCCGTGCATGGCACCGCCGCTGGCTGCCGCGCTGGCCTACATCGCGCAAACCGGCGATAGCGTCAAGGGCGGTTTATCGCTGTTCTTCCTGGGCTTGGGTACAGGCGTGCCGCTGTTGATCGTGGGTTTATCCGCCGGCACGCTACTCCCGAAAGCGGGTGCGTGGATGAACGGCGTGAAATACTTCTTCGGCGTGGCCATGCTGGGTGTCGCCATCTGGCTGATTTCGCCCTTTTTGCCAGCCTGGGTACATATGGCGCTGTGGGCGGCGCTGCTGATTGTTTCATCGGTTTACCTGCACGCGCTCGACCCCTTGCCGCCGCACGCCAAAGGCTGGTCGCGTTTCTGGAAAGGCGTGGGCGCAGTTGCGTTGATCGCCGGTCTGGCGCTACTGCTGGGCGCACTCGGCGGTAGCCGCGATTTGCTACAACCGCTGTCGGTGTATCAGGGTGTCGCCCAAGGCGCGAATGCGGCGGGCGGCAACGCCCAGGCCGCGCAGGGGCTGGTGTTCCAAAAAATCAAGGGCGAGCAAGACCTGGAATCCAGACTGGCCGAGGCGAAACAGGCCGGCAAAACCGTCATGCTAGATTTTTATGCCGACTGGTGCGTGTCGTGCAAGGAAATGGAGCGCTTCACCTTCACCGATGCCGCCGTGCAGGCACGTCTGAAAGACACGCTTTTACTCAAGGCCGATGTCACCGCCAACTCGGAGACCGACAAAGCCTTGCTCAAACGCTTTGGCCTGTTTGGTCCGCCGGGCATTATTTTCTGGGATGCCCGGGGACAGCAGGCGGAACATAAAGTCATCGGCTTTGAACCCGCCGATAAATTCCTTGCCAGCATCAACAAGGCGCTGAAGTGAGCCCACGCCTCAGACAGGCGGGGCTGTTTGGCGGCGTTGCACTGGTCGCTCTGGTTGCCGGTTTCGCGCTGTCCAGTTGGTTGAAACAACCGGGCAAGGCGGATGACGGCGCAGCGCAAGCCTTGTTGTCCGCGCCCATGGCCGATCTGCAAAACCAGCCACAAACCCTGGCGCAATATCGCGGCAAGCTGCTGGTAGTCAATTTCTGGGCGACCTGGTGTCCGCCGTGCCGCGAGGAAATCCCGCATTTTGTCCAAACGCAGCGCGATCTGGCCGACAAAGGCGTGCAATTTGTCGGCATCGCGTTAGATACGCCCCAGCAGGTTGCGCCTTTTGCGCTGGAGATGAACATCAATTACCCGCTGCTAATCGGCGGCATCAATGAGCAGGAAGCCTTGCGCAAACTCGGCAACCCCAGCGGCGGGCTACCTTACACGCTGATTTACGACAAGACCGGCGTTTTGCGCGAGCGCATCATCGGCGGGCTGGATCAACGCCGCCTGCAACAGGCGCTCGCGCCGTATTTATAGCTTTGGCGAGAACCTGTTTTCACCACGAAGTTTCCACCACGAAGGACGCAAAGGACGCAAAGGACACAAAGGAAAACAGGCTTAACTTATCAAAGTAAGCCGATTTTTGCTTCGTACCCTTTGTGTCCTTTGCGTCCTTCGTGGTTGATCTGGTTTAAAATTTTCATCCCCCTTATTCCCAACCTGCTTTTCCAATTTCCGTCAATATCTAGACAACTTCGCCTAACTTGTAGCAAACTTGCGTCTATGCCGAAAACACCCAGCACTCGCAAAAGCACCAAGGCGGCCCTACTAACCCGGTCTATCCTGGTTTTGCATGGCCCCAATCTGAATCTGCTTGGCACACGCGAACCCCAGCACTACGGCCATACCACCCTGGAAGATATTAACCAGGCGCTTAAATCACGCGGCGCAACCTGCGGCGTGACGGTAGAAGTCTTTCAAAGCAACCACGAAGGCGCACTAATTGACCGCGTGCAGCGTGCGGCGCTGGACGGCGTGGACTTTATTCTCATCAATCCGGCGGGCTACACCCATACCAGCGTGGCGCTGCGCGATGCGCTGGCGGCGGTGGAGATTCCTTTCGTGGAAGTGCATCTGTCCAATGTGCATGCCCGCGAAGCGTTTCGTCAGCATTCCTATTTTTCCAGTCTGGCATTGGGTGTCATCGCCGGACTGGGTTCACTAGGGTATGAATTCGCGCTTGAGTTCGCCCTGAAACATTTACACGTCAAGGTTGTGGATCATGGATCTCAGAAAACTCAAAAAACTCATTGATCTGGTGGAAGAATCCGGCATTGCGGAGCTGGAAATCACCGAAGGCGAAGAAAGGGTGCGCATTGCCAAGTATGGCGCTGGTGCGCAACAGATGATGATGGCACCGCCCCAGTATTACCAAACTGGTGCAGCGCCTGTCGCTGCCGCAGCACCCGCTGTCGAAGCTGCGCCCGCCGAGCCCGAAGGGCATGTGGTGCGTTCGCCCATGGTCGGCACGTTCTATCGCTCCGCTTCGCCCGGCGCCAAGATGTTTACCGAAGTCGGGCAGTCGGTGTCTAGCGGCGACACGCTGTGCATTATCGAAGCCATGAAGCTGCTGAACGAAATCGAAGCGGATCAGGGCGGCATCATCAAGGCCATCTTGGTCGAAAACGGTCAGCCGGTGGAATACGGCGAGCCGCTGTTTATTATTGGTTAACAGGAGTTAGGGGTCGGGATTCAGGGGACAGGATTCAGGGATCAGGATTCAGGGGAGGTGCTTCGCGCCTTTATTATTTTGCGCGGCAAAGCCGCTCATCCCCTGACCCCTGACCCCTGAATCCTGACCCCTGCCCCCTGCCCCCTCAAAATCCATGTTTGAAAAAATCCTCATAGCAAACCGCGGCGAAATCGCCTTACGCATTCTGCGTGCCTGTCGTGAGATGGGTATTAAAACCGTGGCGGTGCATTCCGAAGCCGACCGCGAGGCCAAGTACGTCAAGCTCGCCGATGAGTCGGTGTGTATCGGCCCGGCACCATCCAGCCTGTCTTATCTGAATGTGCCGGCGATTATTGCCGCCGCTGAAGTCACCGATGCCGAGGCCATCCATCCCGGCTACGGTTTTCTGTCAGAAAATGCCGACTTTGCCGAACGCGTCGAGTCTTCGGGCTTCGTCTTCATCGGGCCGCGTGCTGAATCTATCCGCATGATGGGTGACAAAGTCGCCGCCAAAGATGCCATGAAGGCCGCCAATGTGCCTTGTGTACCCGGCTCGGACGGGGCGCTGCCAGATGACCCGGAAGAAATCCTGCGCATTGGTCGGGATGTGGGCTACCCGGCCATTATCAAAGCCGCAGGCGGCGGCGGCGGGCGCGGCATGCGT
Source organism: Thiobacillaceae bacterium (assembly GCA_043740065.1). Classification (GTDB taxonomy): domain Bacteria; phylum Pseudomonadota; class Gammaproteobacteria; order Burkholderiales; family Thiobacillaceae; genus UBA6918. The sequence continues at coordinate 10,115 of JAYUCZ010000081.1, forward strand.
GTAGTACATACCGAAGCCGCGTTGCTGTCGTCAGTAGAAATGACCCGGGCCGAAGCGCAGGCGGCGTTCGGCAATCCCGTGGTGTATATGGAGCGCTATCTGCAAAAACCCCGGCATGTGGAGTTTCAGATACTGGCCGACGAACACGGCAATGCCATCCATCTGGGCGAACGCGATTGTTCCATGCAGCGCCGCCACCAAAAAGTCATTGAAGAAGCGCCCGCCCCCGGCCTCGACCCAAAACTGCGCGACCAAATTGGCGAGCGTTGCGCCGAAGCCTGCCGCAAAATCGGCTATCGCGGCGCAGGCACGTTCGAGTTTTTGTATGAGGACAACGAGTTTTTCTTTATTGAAATGAACACCCGCGTACAAGTGGAACACACGGTGACAGAACTCATCACCGGCGTGGATATTGTGCAGGAACAATTACATATTGCCGCTGGCGAGCCGCTGCGCTACAAACAGTCGGACATCAAACTTGTCGGCCATGCCATTGAGTGCCGTATCAACGCCGAACACCCCTACACCTTTGTGCCGTCGCCCGGCCGCCTCACTGCCTGGCATCCGCCCGGCGGCCCCGGCATCCGCGTGGATTCGCATGTGTATGCGGGCTACTACGTGCCGCCGCATTACGATTCCATGATCGGCAAGCTGCTGGCTTACGGTAAAACCCGTGACCAGGCCATTGCGCGTATGCGTGGTGCGCTAACGGAAATGATTGTGGAAGGCATACAGACCAACATCCCCTTGCATCAAGAACTGATGAACGACCACGCTTTCCAGCAAGGCAGCACCAACATCCATTACCTGGAACACAAGCTCGCCGAAGACAAAAAAGCCAAATGAGCTGGTTGTCGGTACGCATTACCGTTGATGCCGCCCACGCAGAAACGCTGTCTGAGGCACTACTCGAAGCCGGTGCTTTATCGGTCTCGCTGGAAGATGCCAACGCCGATAGTATTGATGAAACACCGATCTTTGGTGAGCCCAATATGCCTGACGCGGGTTTGTGGGATCACTGCGTGGTGGTTGCACTATTCGACGGACAGGCGAATGCCGATGCCTTGCTGAATCAGGCCGCCGAGTGCGCAGGCTTAAACAATCTGCCCACATTCACCACCGAAACCGTCGCCGATCAAGACTGGGTGCGGCTCACGCAATCGCAGTTCGACCCGATCCCGATTTCACCGCGCTTGTGGATCGTGCCCAGCTGGCACGAAGCGCCCGATAGCGCCGCGCTAAATATCCGGCTTGACCCCGGCCTGGCTTTTGGCACCGGCTCGCACCCCACCACCCGCTTGTGCCTGCAATGGCTGGATAGCCATATTCAGGGCAACGAATCCGTGCTGGATTACGGCTGCGGCTCCGGCATTCTCGCCATTGCCGCCAAAAAACTCGGCGCGGGCGAGGTATGGGGGGTGGACATCGACCCGCAAGCGGTTCAGACCGCGCGTGAAAATGCCGTAATGAACGACGTGAACATCGACTTTTACACAACCGATCAGACCCCCGCCGCGCAAGCTGGCGTGGTGGTGGCCAATATCCTGACCAACCCGTTGAAAACCCTGGCACCTTTGCTGGCAGACCTCGTCGCGCCGGGTGGCAAAATTGTACTGTCTGGCATTCTCGAACAACAGGCTAACGAAGTCATGCAAATTTACGCAAGCTGGTTTGAATTCGCCCAGCCCGTGGCTGATGAAGGCTGGGTCAGGCTGGCTGGGGCAAAACGATGAGTAGCGAAAATCCGGGCGAAAAACCAGGCGAAAACCCATTGCGGGCACAATGCCCGCAATGCCAAAGCCGATTTCGCCTGACAACCCAGCACCTGGAAGCCGCCAAGGGCTGGGTGCAATGCGGGGTGTGCGGACACGTGTTCTTTTCCGGTCTGACCAAACCGGCCAAACCTACCGAAGCGCAGCCACCCACTCCCACCGCCGCGCCCGCTGAAGAAACACCGGCAATCAACATTCAGCCCGTTGCCACAGGCATTTCCGCGCAGGTATCGGAAGAAATCCCGCCAGCAGAATCCGCACCCGCCTCACCCATACTAAGCGGGCTGACCAACCGCATGGCCGAAGACGAACCCACCACCATGACCTTCGGCCCCAAGCTGGAGTCCATCATTCTGGTTGACCCCAAAGCCAGCTATGAAGATCATGATCCGGGCTCGCTTCCCGTCATCGAACCTCGAGCCGAGCCTGGCCGGGCGGCGGGGCTGGGATCATCCGTGCCGCCGTCCTACACCAAGTCAGCCAGCGCCACCGGTTCCGACTGGATTCCCCGACAGCCCAGCGCCCCTGCAAGTCAAAAAATGGCTGAAAAAGGCGCATCGACCTGGTTATGGTGGCTGCTTTCCATTGTTCTGGTGCTGGCGCTGATTGCCCAACTAACCTGGTTCATGCGCGACAGTCTCGCGGCACGTTACCCGGCGCTGCGTCCCGCCCTCGCGCAAATGTGCCAGGCCATGGATTGCGCACTCGGGCTACCGCGCGATGCCCGGCAAGTCAGCATTGTGGGAGACATGCAGACCGAAGACGACGGCAGGCTGGTCCTGACCGCCAACCTGACCAACAAGGCAAAAACCCGCATGGCTTGGCCTGTCCTGCAACTTACGCTTCTCGATATTGATGGCCAACCGCTGGCGCGCCGTATGTTTGCACCCAGCGAATATTTAAGTTCGCTCAAACAGGAGGCTGAGGGCATTGCGCCATTGTCCGAAGTGCAGGTAGCCCTGACCCTGCAAAGCAAGGATGCAAAAGCTGCTGGTTTCGACCTCCGGATGTTTTATTAGCCGTGTTAGAATCGCGGCTTGATGTGGGAGAGCGCAGACCAAGTCTGCCGCCGAAGGCGTAAACACCCGGAAACGCTCAGGCAAAAGGACCACACAAGCAGTAACACTCTGGAGAGTGCGGGTTAGCTAAAACACAGGCTACCGCCGCCGAAGGGGATCAATCTCTCAGGCACCAAGGACAGAGGGGTGAAATAAACCAGCTTTTTTAAAGCTGGTTTATTTCACCCCTTTTTATTTTCCGGAGTCAGCAAGTCCTTCAATCATGGCGTTAAGCATTCCCATCGTCTCTGCCGAGCCACGCGTGCCCAATCGCACGCGTATGCCCGCATGGATACGCCAGAACTTGGGCCGCGATGCGGACTACGGCAAAACTCATCTCGCAGTGCAGGAAAACCGTCTGCATACCGTGTGCGAAGCAGCCAAATGCCCCAATCGCGGCGAATGCTGGAGTCGTGGCACGGCCACCTTCATGCTGTTGGGCGATACCTGCACCCGCGCTTGCGGCTTTTGCTCGGTCAAAACCGGCAAGCCGGAATGGTTTGATGCCAATGAACCGATCCGCGTGGCCGAAGCCGTGATGGACTTGAACCTCAATTACATCGTGCTGACCTCGGTTAATCGCGATGACCTCGAAGACGGCGGTGCCTGGGTGTTCGCCGAAAGCCTGCGCCAGTTAAGAAAGCAAAAATCCGACATCGGCGTGGAATTCCTCACCCCGGACTTTCGCAACGTACAGGATGAAGCCGTCGCCATCATCATGGATGCGGTGCTATCCCACTCCCTTCCCCCTTCCCTTGCAGGGCGCGTTCCGGCGGGCACGCCGGAACCGCTCGACGGGCGCGGAGTACACTCCGCGAATTCCCCGTCTCGCCCCTTCCCCCTTCCCAGTCTTGTATGGGGTCACAACGTTGAAACCGTGCCGCGTTTGTACAAAACCGCACGCAAAGGCTCGCAATACGAACGCTCGCTCGATCTTCTGGAAAAAGCCGCCAAACAACCCGGCGTGGAAGCCAAGTCCGCGTTGATGCTGGGGCTGGGTGAAACCCGCGACGAAGTGCTGGAAGTGCTGAAAGATTTGCGCGGCATCGGCGTACAGCGCGTGTCGCTGGGGCAATACCTGCGCCCCTCACTGGATAATCTGCCGGTGGTGGAATACATCCACCCGGATGTATTTAACGAATACGAAAACACAGCCCGCGCACTGGGCTTTAGCTGGGCAAAAGCCGGGCCGCTGGTGCGCAGCAGTTACTTTGCAGAAGAAATTCAACAGGAACAACATCGTGTCTGAGCTTAAACGCACCCCACTCAACACCACGCATCGCGAACTCAACGCCAAGATGGTCGATTTTGGCGGCTGGGACATGCCGGTCAATTACGGCTCGCAAATCGAGGAACATCACACGGTGCGCACCGGCTGCGGCTTGTTTGACGTGTCGCACATGCTGCCGCTCGACATCAAGGGTGAGAATGTACGCACGTTTCTGAAAAAACTCGTCGCCAACAACGTCGATAAACTGCAAGTCTCCGGCAAGGCGCTGTATTCCTGCATGTTGAACGAGCAGGGCGGCGTGATCGACGACCTCATTATTTATTTCATGGACGAGCGCTGGTTTCGTCTGGTGGTGAACGCCGGCACGGCAGAAAAAGACCTGGCCTGGATGGAGAAAATGAACGCCGAATGGAACATGGGCTTAACCCTCACCCCGCGTCGCGACCTGGCGATGGTGGCGATTCAGGGCCCGAATGCCATGCAGGCACTCAACCAAGCCATGCCTGGCGCGGACAGCATCACCGCCAACCTCAAACCTTTTAACGCCTCCGCGATGGGCGAAATGTTCATCGCCCGCACCGGCTACACCGGCGAAGACGGCTTTGAAGTCATGCTGCTGGCTAAATCCGCGCCCTACTTCTGGAAAGCCCTGATGGAAGCGGGCGGCAAGCCGATTGGTCTAGGCGCACGCGACACGCTGCGGCTGGAAGCTGGCATGAACCTGTACGGGCAAGACATGGACGAAACCACCAGCCCGCTGGAATCCGGCCTGGCCTGGACGGTGGAGATGAAAACCGAACGCGACTTCGTAGGCCGCGCCGCATTGGAAAAAAGCGAAATCACCAAACAACTCGTCGGCTTGCTACTGCTGGACAAAGGCGTGCTGCGCGGCCACCAAAAGGTTTTTACCAAACACGGCGAAGGCGAAATTACCTCCGGCAGCTTTTCGCCGACTATGCAGCAGTCGATTGGCCTGGCAAGGATTCCGCTGGGCATCGCCCCGGGCGAAGAAGTCGAAGTTGAAATCCGCGACAAGAAACTGAAGGCAAAAGTGGTTAAATACCCGTTCGTACGCAACGGCAAAGTTTTGATTTAGGAGGGGTCAGGGGTCAGGGAGAAAAGCGCGGTGTAGCCGCACATTCCCTGAATCCTGAATCCTGACCCCCGGAAACCCCAACTGGACCAGGAATATAAAACATGAGCATTCCCGCTGATCTGAAATACACCAAATCCCACGAATGGGTGCGCGTCGAAGCCGACGGCACGCTGACCATAGGCATTACCCACCACGCACAGGATTTATTGGGCGACATGGTATTTGTGGAGCCGCCTGCCGTTGGCCGCACGCTGAACGCAGGCGAAGAATGCGCGGTAGTCGAATCGGTAAAAGCCGCTTCCGACGTGTATGCGCCTGTGGCGGGCGAAGTCGTCGCCGCCAATGGCGAGGTCGAATCTGGCCCCGAAGCCATCAACCAGGATGCCTACGCCGCCTGGCTGTTCAAGCTCAAGCCCACCAACGCCGCCGACGTGAATGCGCTGATGGATGCGGCGGGTTATGCAGCGCATGTCGCTTCGGAAGCACATTAGGGGTCAGGATTCAGGGGTCGGGGATCAGGGATGATGCGGCTGTGCCGCATTTTCTGAAACCTGGCACCGAATCCACTCCCTGACCTCTGAATCCTGAATCCTGATCCCTGAAACCATGCCATTTATCCCCCATTCCGAACAAGACATCAGCGAAATGCTCGCCGCCATCGGTGCGCCTGACATCGACGCATTGTTCGACGAAATCCCCGCCGAACTGAAAGCCGGAAAACTCACCCAAGTGCCGGATGGCATTTCCGAAATGGAAATCAGCCGCTTGATGCTGGAGCGTGCCGAGCAGGACGGGCGTTACCTTACCTTCTTGGGCGCGGGCGCGTATGAGCATCACATTCCCGCTGCGGTTTGGCAGATCACCACGCGCGGCGAGTTTTACTCCGCCTACACGCCGTATCAGGCCGAAGCCAGCCAGGGCACGCTGCAACTGATTTACGAATACCAGACCATGATGACCCGCCTGACCGGGCTGGATGTGTCGAATGCCTCGCTGTATGACGGCGGTTCGGGTCTGGGCGAAGCGGTGCTGATGGCGGTGCGTGCCAACAAGTCCAACGCCCGCCGCGTGCTGATACCAAAAACCGTGCATCCGCTGTATCGCGCTGCGTGCCGGGCGGTGGTGGGCAGCCAGAATATTGAACTGGTGGAAGTAGATTACGACCCGATCACCGGGCAAACCGTGCTGCCAGAAAATGCCGACGGTTGCGCCGCGCTGGTCATTCCGCAACCCAACTTCTTCGGCGTGCTGGAAGACGTGGATGCAATGACCGATTGGGCGCATGCCCACAAGGCGCTGGCGATTGCGCTGGTCAATCCGATGACGCTGGCGGTACTAAAAGCGCCGGGTAAATGGGGAACGAGTGGTGCGGACATCGCCGTCGGCGAAGGCCAGCCGCTGGGCGCACCGCTGTCTTCCGGTGGCCCGTATTACGGCTTTATGTGCTGCAAACAGGAGTTCGTGCGGCAAATGCCGGGGCGCATTGTTGGCCGCACCGTTGACCTCGACGGCAAGCCCGGTTTTACGCTGACTTTGCAAGCGCGCGAGCAGCATATCCGCCGTTCCAAGGCCACCTCCAACATCTGCACCAATCAAGGTTTGGTGGTGACGGCCTCGACCATTTACATGAGTTTGCTGGGGCCAGAAGGCTTGAGCCGCGTAGCGCGCGCCAGCCACAGCAACACCAATTTATTGGTGGAAAAACTCACCAATGCAGGCGCAGAAAAAGTCTTTAACGGCGCAACCTTCCACGAAGCCGTGATTCGCACGCCAGTCAAAAATGCCAAGCTGCTGCATTCGCTGGTTGGGCAAGGCATTGTTGGCGGCTATGATTTATCCAAGGACTATCCTGAGCTAGGCAACGCGATTTTAGTGTGCGCCACCGAAACCAAAACCGTGTCGGACATCGAACGCTACGCCCAGCAAATGGGGCGCATCGTGTCCAAACTAAGCGAACCGCCGCCTTGCGCACGGAAGTAAAACGTAATTTAACAAGGAGGACGGGAGGACAAGAGGGTTCTTTCGTTTTTCCCCTCCTGTCCTCATGTCCTCTTTGTTTAAAAATTTAGGAGCACACCATGGCTGACGTTCTATTCAAAGGCACCACTTCCCACACTTGCGGCGAGCTACCCAAAGTTGGCAGTCAAGCGCCGGACTTCAAGCTGACCACCGCCGATCTCGCCGATGTTTCGCTGGCCGATTTCAAGGGCAAGAAAAAACTGCTCAGCATCGCGCACTCGCTCGATACCGGCACTTGTGCGGACGCGACCAAACGCTTCAACGACTTTGCCAAGAGCCGCCCGGATGTCGTGGTGCTGGTGGTCAGCGCCGATCTGCCGTTCGCGCAGGCGCGTTTTTGCAGCGGCGCAGGTGTCCAGAATGTCATCACGCTTTCCATGATGCGCGACCGCAAATTTGCCGACGATTACGGCGTGCGTCTGCTGGACAGTCCGATCGCCGGACTGTGCGCCCGCGCCACTTTGGTACTCGACGAAAACGACAAGGTGCTCTACACGCAGATGGGGCCGGAGTTGACTGTAGAGCCCGATTACGATGCCGCGCTGGCGGTTTTGAAGTAGAGATGAGGGATTAGGGGTCAGGATTCAGGGGTCAGGGGTTGTGCGGCTACGCCGCGTGATTAAAAAGCGCGTAGCGCACATCCCCTGACCCCCGCCCCCTGAATCCTGACCCCTGAATCCCCTAGCTCCTGACTCCTAACCCCTAAAAACCATGCTGATATTCGATCACTCCCATCCCGGTCGCGCTGCCCATGCGCAATTGCCCCCGCAAGATGGTTCACTCGCCGACCTGCCCGCGCATCTGCTACGCGACACACCGCCCGCGCTGCCGGAATGTTCAGAGCTGGACGTGGTGCGCCATTACACGCGCCTGTCGCAAAAGAACTTTTCCATCGACACGCAGTTTTATCCCTTGGGCAGCTGCACCATGAAGTACAACCCGCGTGCCTGCAATTCGCTGGCGATGTTGCCGCAATTTTTGGCACGCCATCCGCACGCCCCAGCCGAAACCGGGCAGGGTTTTTTGCAAAGCATGTTCGAGTTACAGGAAATGCTCAAAGACGTGACCGGCATGGCGGGTGTGAGTCTCGCGCCTATGGCGGGCGCGCAGGGCGAGTTCGCCGGCATTGCGATGATTCGCGCTTATCACGAGTCGCGTGGCGATACGGCTCGCACCGAAATTCTCGTGCCCAACGCCGCGCACGGCACCAACCCCGCTACGGCGGTGATGTGCGGCTATACGGTCAAGGAAATCCCTACCGACCGCGAAGGCAATGTGGAACTGGATGCGCTCAAAGCCGCCGTCGGCCCGCAAACCGCCGGGCTGATGCTGACCAACCCCTCCACGCTCGGCGTGTTCGAAAAATCCATCCTGCAAATCCGCGACATCGTGCATGGCGCGGGCGGCCTGCTGTATTACGACGGGGCCAACCTGAATGCGATTCTGGGTCGCGTCAAACCCGGCGCGATGGGTTTTGACGTGATTCACATGAATCTGCACAAAACCTTTTCCACCCCGCACGGCGGCGGCGGGCCCGGTGCTGGCCCTGTCGGCGTGGCCGAACGATTGTTGCCATTCATGCCGGTGCCGGTGGTCATCAACGAAAACAACGTGTACCGCCACGCCGTTGAAGCCGACCTGCCGCAATCCATAGGCCGCATGAGCGCCAACACCGGCAACGCGGGCGTGCTGCTGCGCGCTTATATTTACGCTCGCATGTTGGGCGCGGATGGCATGCGCCGGGTGGCCGAATTCGCCACGCTTAACGCCAACTACTTATTGGCCAAACTGCGCGATGCCGGATTTGACCTGGCCTATCCCACCCGAAGAGCCAGCCACGAGTTCATCGTCACGCTAAAAAAACTCAAGGACGAAACCGGCGTATCGGCCATGGACTTCGCCAAGCGCCTGCTGGATTACGGTTTTCACGCGCCCACTACCTACTTCCCGCTACTGGTGCCGGAATGTCTGCTGATCGAGCCGTCCGAAACCGAAAGCAAAGAGACGCTGGATGCGTTTGTCGAAGCCTGCATCAAAATTAAAGCCGAAGCCCATTCCGATCCCGCACTGGTCAAGGGCGCACCTTACACCCAGCCGGTACGCCGACTGGATGACGTAAAAGCGGCGCGTGAACTAGACCTGGCTTACAAGCCGGTCTAAAGCTATACGACCTTTGGCCTATTGGGGGCGCAAGTCCTGCGCTTTACAATAGCGCCATGCCAGAACAACCATCGCCATTCAAAGGCAAAACCGGCCTCACCCGCATCCTGAATGCGGCGGGCTATTCCTGGGCTGGTCTATGCGCGGCATTCCAGCATGAGAACGCCTTCCGCCAGGAGGTTCTGCTCGCCCTCATCGGCATTCCGTTAGCGTTTTTACTGGAATCCAGCGCAACTGGTCGCGCCCTGATGATAGGCTCGCTGTTTCTGGTATTGATTGTGGAATTGTTAAATTCTGCAATCGAGGCCGTTGTGGACCGTGTTTCGCTGGAAAATCACCACTTGGCGAAAAGGGCCAAAGATATTGGCAGTGCGGCAGTACTCATCAGCCTAGCCAGCGCAGCCACTATTTGGTTATTGGTTCTAACTGGATAATAATCGTCGCCAAATAAAAAAGAATTAACCGCCAAAGATTATGATTTTCCTCCGCGAACTCTGCGGTTAATAAATTTAAAAAGAAAGCGATTTTTGGACACGCAAAAACGTTTCTATTCAGCAAATTGGTTGACCGCTTGCCTGTTATCGACGGCAGGGGCAGCGCACGCCATCGGTCTGGGCGAAATCAACATCCATAGCGCATTGGGCCAGCCATTGCAGGCCAGCATTGCGCTGCTGGGCGAGAAAAACCTGTCCGCAGACTGCATCAAATTGCAGGCATCGGGCGACTATGGCCTGCCCATGCCGCCGACCCTGAAATTCGAACTGAAAGAAACTGTCGGCAAGCCACCCAAGCTCTGGTTATCAACCAGCCAGGCCATGCATGAACCTGCACTCGGCTTTGCCGTCATCCTGCAGTGCGATGGTCGCCTTCAGCGCGAATATGCCATATTGTTGGATCCCGCCCCGACCCCACATGAGGAAGTCGCGCCGAGCTTGCCCATGATTGCAGCAACCACAGAGCCCGTCACGACGGGGCATACCGCAGCCGAACCAACTCGCCGTGTGGCCGCCAAGCGAAACCGCGCCGCAGCCGTGCGCGACAGCAATACCACACCGATCAGAAACCCGCCCAAGCCATCTGGCCGCGCAACGCCACACCAACCGAGATTGACACTCTCGGGTTCGCGGCTGTTTCGTGTTGATCCCGAACTGGGCTTGCCGCTTAAACTCGATTTCACCCTCCCAGACCCGGAGCGCATTCCCGACAAGCCGTTATCGGAAACCGAACGCCTGGATGACAATATTGCGCTCACTCACAAGCTGGCGCATCTTGAGCAACAACTGGTTTCGCTCCAGAAGCGCAACGAGGAACTGACCCGCCGCGCCGCCCCAACACAAACCTTGGAGAAAACCGCAGCGCAAGCCACCGAAAGCCCATTCCGCTCATTGCCACAATGGGTTTACATACTGGCGGGAATGCTACTGTTGAGCGGCGCGATCGCTTGGGTGCTATCGCGCCGCCAAGCCAACAGGAGATACGAAAAAGAGGACGACAATGTAATCCTCCCTCCCCCGCAACGGGAGGATCGTGTCACAGCGGATAACACGCCCAGATCAACTACGCACGTACCGCCGCCACCCGTGCCGGAATCCCAGGCGAATGACCTCCAGCTTGAAGAGCCCGAATTAAATAACCTCCAGTTTGAAGAGTCAAAATTACATGACGAACTGGAAGACGTGGTTGAAGTCTACTTGGCGCATGACAACCCTGACATGGCGATTCAATTACTGGAGCAAGATATCCAGCAAAATCCCGAAACATCACCCGCGCCCTGGCTTACCCTGCTGGATTTTCTCCAGCGTGCGGGTGACACAGCCCGCCATGATCGGGTTCGAGGCGAGTTCAGGCAGTTATTCAATATCAATATTCCTGACACAGACCATATCCAGCTTACGCAAGGCAAAACCGGCATTGAATCCTACCCGCATATTTTGTCAGAACTGCTGCACCTCTGGCCAACGGAAAATGCAGTAACGTATCTGGACGCTTTGCTGCGCGACACCCGTGGCGGCACCCGAGCCGGATTTGATATCGACACTTACCGAGACATCACTTTGCTAACTTCCATCCTGCAATCCAAGTCCAGGGAATAGGCTAGTCCGGTTCCAAAACCGCGATCATAGCGCCGTATAATTCGCGACTATCCTTACTGTACTTGGCTCTCATGCGCACCCTTATCTGCGGTTCCCTCGCCTTTGATTCCATCATGGTCTTTCACGACCATTTCAAACACCATATCCTGCCCGACAAAATCCATATTCTTAACGTGTCTTTTCTGGTGCCGGACATGCGCCGCGAGTTTGGCGGCTGCGCGGGCAATATCGCCTACAACCTCAAGTTACTAGGCGGCGAGCCGGTCATCATGGCCACCGTGGGCGAAGATTTTTCGCCCTACGCCTCCCGCCTCGACAAGCTGCAACTAAGCCAGGAATGCGTGCGCCGCGTGGATGGCAGCTATACCGCGCAGGCCTTCATTACCACCGACTTGTCCGACAACCAGATCACCGCGTTTCACCCCGGCGCGATGAACCAGTCGCACCTCAACGATGTCCGCACAGCCAGGGATATTGGCTTGGGAATTGTGTCGCCAGATGGCCGCGAAGGCATGTTGACGCACTGCGCACAATTTGCCGAGGCGGGCATCCCGTTCGTGTTTGATCCGGGTCAGGGCATGCCGCTGTTTAACGGCGAAGAGCTGCTGCAAATGCTACGCCAGGCCGATTACGTCACGCTTAACGACTATGAAGCGGAATTGCTGCAAGCGCGTACCGGGAAAACGCTGGCGCAACTCGCCAGCGAAGTAAAAGCACTGGTGGTGACCAAGGGTGCCGAAGGCGCGGACATTTATGCGGATGGGGAAGTTCTGCCCATCCCCGCCGCGCCAGTATGCGACATCCTCGATCCTACCGGCTGCGGCGATGCCTTCCGCGCCGGTTTACTGTACGGCATCGGGCATGGTCTAGACTGGAACAGTGCCGGGCGATTGGCCAGTCTGATGGGCGCGATCAAGATTGAAAGTCGCGGCGGACAAAACCATGTGCCCAGCCGCCTGGAGATTGAGGATCGGTTTGCCGAAGCTTTTGGGTATAGAGTTGATTAGATGATTCAATTTAAACGGAGCGACATCATGAACAAAATTGTCACACTACTGGTTGTGGGTGCTGCAACCATCACCCTCACTGGCTGCCCGGCGGGTCTTGGCAGCAAAGATTATTCACGCGAACAAGCCCGCAAAGTCCAGGAAGTACAGATGGGCGTGGTGGAATCCGTGCGCAACGTCAAGATCGAAGGCACCAAATCTGCCGTTGGCCCGGTTGCTGGCGCAGTGGTAGGCGGTGTGGCGGGTAGCACCATCGGCGGCGGCAGGGGCCGGGTGGTGGGCGCGACCGCAGGCGCGGTGCTGGGCGGTTTGGGCGGCGCAGCGGCCGAAGAAGCCATTACCCGGCAAGATGGGCTGGAAATCACCGTCAGACTGGATTCCGGTCGCATCCTCGCCGTCACCCAAGCTGCGGACGAAGAATTTCGCGTCGGCGACCGCGTGCGCTTGCTGACCGGCGGCGGCACAACCCGCGTCACGCGTTAACAAGCCGCTCTTCAACAACCCACTGGCCGCATAGCGTGGCCGGTGTCGCCTTGGGCAAAAAATGTCTTATCAAACCCTAGCCGCCATCGACCTTGGTTCCAACAGTTTTAAATTGCAGATTGCCCGCGTACAAGGCGGGCAACTGTATTGGCTGGATACGCTAAAAGAACCGGTACGGCTGGCCGCCGGACTGGACAAAAACAAGAACCTTGACGCCGCATCACAACAAACCGCGCTGGATTGTTTGCGGCGTTTTGGCGAGCGTTTGCGCGGCTTTCCCAAACAGTCGGTACGCTGCGTCGGCACCAGCGCACTGCGCGTAGCCAAAAATGCCCCGGCGTTTATCGAAGAAGCCGAAGCCGCATTGGGTTTTCCCATCGAAATCATTGCTGGCCGCGAAGAAGCCCGGCTGATTTATCTGGGCGTGCATCACAGCCTGCCTGTTTCAGGCAACCGGCGTCTGGTGGTGGACATAGGCGGCGGCTCGACCGAGTGCATCACCGGCATCGGTGCCAAACAGCTAAACCGCGAAAGCCTGCTGATGGGCTGCGTCAACTTCTCGCTCAAATACTTTCCGGACGGAAAAATCGACAAGGCCGCCATGAAAGCTGCGGAGATGGAGACGCGCCTTAAGGTACAAAGCATCGAGGCCGGGTTTGGCCGCCCAAACTGGGATGAGGCGCTTGGCTCCTCAGGTAGCATCCGCGCCGTTGCCGACATTATTGCGGCCAACGGATGGGGAACCGGCATCTCTGCGGAAGGCATGGCGCAACTGCGCGAAGCCCTGCTCAAAGCCGGGCATATCGACAGGCTGACGCTGGCCGGTTTAAAAGCCGACCGGCTGCCGGTGCTGGCGGGCGGTTTTGCCATTTTGTCCGGCCTGTTTTCCGAGCTGGGCATTACTCATATGCAGCCCACCACCGGCGCGTTGCGCGAAGGCATTTTGTACGACCTCTTAGGCAGAATGTCCGACCAGGACATGCGCGAAGAAACCGTCGCCGAATTCGTGCGTCGCTACCATGTTGATCGGATGCAAGCGACTCGCGTCGAAGAATTTTCCTTGCGTTTGTTTAACGGTATTGCGCCACGCTATGACAATCAGCGCGACGACAACCAGCACGCAGAAGCAAAACGCTTCCTGGTCTGGGCGGCGCGATTGCACGAAATCGGCATTTCCATCGCCCACGCCAACTATCACAAACACAGCGCCTACATTCTGGAAAATGCCGACATGCCGGGCTTTTCCAGCAACGACCAAACACGCCTGGCGCTATTGACGCGGGCGCAGCGCGGCGCACTCAACAAACTCG